>JAZLJW010000194.1:0-25643 GCA_045597345.1 Treponemataceae bacterium | reverse complement strand
CTGAAGCAGTGTGGCGCCAATGTGAGTTTCCTCATGTTCCTTAACTATTTTTAGTTTTAACTCTTCTGAGTATTTGGACATTAAAAAAATGCACCTCCTAAAATTGAACTTTTTTTGTCCAACTTTAGGGGTGCACTTCAGATGCCGGTTTTTTATTATTTCCACGGGAATATAAAATTTTTCAGTGTCCTTGGTCCAATCGTATCCCGATCATATTCCAGAAGATCGTACCAGTTGATGTGGTTTTTCACCTCTTTTACTGGTACCTCAGGATGCTCTTCAATCCAATCATATTTATACATACGAAGCTTCAAAGCTACGTTCCACTGTACCAGCAATCCCATAAAACCTGGCACTAAACCTACCAGAAAAACTGAAAGCGCAATGAGTACCAGAGTGTTCAGGAACATGCCGATTGAAAAGCCCGGGTTGTCAAAGAAAAGCAGGAAGCATTTCTTAATGGATTTCATTAATGGATCTTTCAGTTGACTTCTCAGTGGCATGAACCACTGCATAGCAATAAGCGTTATCAGAACTCCCCAGAACAGCAGTGCAGAAATGAACAAGCCAAAAAGATTTCCCAAGCGGAGATAAAAAGGAATTATCACTAAAAGAATAAGAATGATGGCAACTGAAACAAGAAGTAATGCCAATGCATCTTTCCAATGGGCGAAAAAACCGCTGAAAACTTCTTTGAAAGAAGGAGCTTTATAAAAAGCTATTTCTTTTGCTTTGTCATTGAGACTGGTATAAAACAGCAGTGCTGCAAAAAGACCAGCAAAACCGAGTCCCAAAGAGGTTACCATCTGCATGGTTTCAGAAAGCAGGGGAGTACTTACCAGAGCTGACATTCCCAACAGACTTCCAGCAGCAATGATGATGAGGATAATGTTGCAGACAAAGCAGTACAGCAGGTTATCCCAAAAGTCACAGAAAGATTTTTTGATGAAGAATCCAAACATGGTATAAAACTACAAAAACCTGACTGAAAGGTCAATGATTCCTTGTAAACTATTGAATGGATGGTGGAAAAATCCGATACTGTCAGTATGAAACGTTTTCTTTCAACATGTATTCTTATGTGTTGTGCAGCATTTGCCTTTGCGTATGACCGACCTGTTTTCGACTGGAATCTTTCTGCGTCTGCGGTGAGCTATGGTTCTCCATCAGTGAAGACAGCGATTAAAGAAGTAACGTCAGACAGTTACATTCATCTTGTTTTGAGCGGTTCTGCAGGACTTGCCGGAAGACTTGATGAGTATCTGTTTGCAACGTTTAGTTTTACGCCTGTTGCCGATTTCTGCTCCAGTGATAAAGGCTCCGTTGTTATTCTTGATTACTGTGGAAATATGGGTCTTAGAGTATATCCAAATGTAGGTGGATTGAATGTAGGCGTTGAATATTCATTGGGGACACGTCAGGATATCATCAATATCACAGGAAGTGATAAAACGAATTCCTTTACTCCATTTGGAAATGGATTCCGTTTCGTTACTGAATATGATTTCACCGTTCACACTAAGGGGTTCGCCCCGGTTGTTGGCATGAGCTGGCGTCATATGCCCCGTGGCAGTAATGTTTCGGATAATATTTTTTCACTGTATGTAAGTTTTATTGTACCTAAAAAGGATTGAATTGTGAGCTATTCTATATTCATTGATGGCCAGGAAGGAACTACCGGGCTGAAAATTATGGAGCGCTTTGCAAAGCGCGATGATATTACAATTATCAAAATCGATGAGGATAAACGAAAGGATCCTGCAGAACGCCAGCGCCTGATTAACGAAAGTGATTTTACGTTCCTCTGTCTGCCCGATGCAGCTTCAAAAGAAAGTGCTGCCCTCTGCACCAATCCTCATACCCGCATTATCGATGCCTCTACTGCCCACCGTACCAACCCGGACTGGGCTTACGGGTTTCCTGAGCTTGATGCTGCTTTCCGCACAAAAATCGAGCAATCGCACCGGGTTGCTACTCCCGGCTGCTATGCCAGCGGTTTCAATGCCATCGGATATCCGCTGGTAAAACATGGCATTGTACCTGCAGATTATCCGGTAACCATTTCTGCCGTAAGCGGATACAGTGGTGCCGGCAAAAAAGCCATCGCTGTATACGAAAGCGCAGATAAACCTGCTGATTATGAATCTCCACGGCTGTATGCCCTGACTCAGGCCCACAAGCATCTGCCGGAAATGAAACTGGTATCAGGCTTAAGTCAGGAACCTATTTTCATGCCCTATGTCTGTGACTACTTTGCTGGTATGACGGTAACAGTTCCGCTGTTTGCAAACCGGCTGGCTAAAAAAGTGACGGCCCACGACGTTTGGGAAATGTTTGCTGAACACTATGATCATGCAAACTACCGGGGAAAAAGTTTTGTAACGGTCGTGCCGTTCATGGGTGAAAACTACCTGCCTGAGCAGTTTATTCCTGCCAACGTTCTTGCCGGAACCAACAATATGGAAGTTATCGTTTACGGTAACGATGACCGCATCATGGTAACAACCCGTTTTGATAACCTTGGCAAAGGTGCCAGCGGGGCAGCCGTTCAGTGCATGAACATTATGATGGGCATTGATGAAACAACCGGTCTGGTGTGAGTTTCTGCATCTATGACACACGAAGATTCTTTTGTTACCGGCATTCGTGACGGTATCCCCATCTGCCTGGGATACCTTTCTGTCTCTTTTGCCTTTGGCATTTTTGCTGTAGCCCAGGGCTTGTTCCCCTGGGAAGCCATAATTATTTCAGCTGCAAACCTTACCAGTGCTGGTCAGTTGGCTGCGGTCCCCATTGTCTGCGGTATGCTGCCTTTTGTTGAACTGGCTCTGTCACAGCTGGTTATCAATCTGCGCTATGCCCTTATGTCCATCAGTCTTTCCCAGAAGTTTGATGACAAGGTACGTTTTTTTGACCGCTTTGCCATTGCTTTTTTCAACACTGACGAGATTTTTGCTGTTGCATCCGGTAAGGCAGACAAAGTAGGCCGTCACTACATGTATGGCCTTGGTCTTACCCCGTTTCTGGGATGGACCATCGGTACAACTTTGGGCGCCTATGCCGGCAATATTCTGCCTGACGCTGTAACCAATGCTTTGGGAATTGCCATTTATGCCATGTTCATTGCCATTATTCTGCCGGCAGCAAAAAAACACCGGCCGGTATTAATCTGCATTGCCATTGCTACTGTCCTCAGTATTGCGTTCTCGGTGATTCCTCTGCTTAAAACAGTTTCCGGCGGTATGGTAATTATTATTTGCGCAATCGTTGCCAGTACCATTATGGCTGTTGCCGCACCTGTGGCTGATCAGTCTGAACAGGAGGCAGCCCGTGACTGATATTGCACTCTTTTTTGAATATCTTGCCGTTATGGCAGGCGTTACCTATCTTATCCGCATGCTGCCTTTGGTTCTGTTCCGTAAGCCCATTACCAACCGGTTCATCAAGTCATTTTTGTATTACATTCCCTACGCTGTTCTGGGAGCTATGACATTTCCGGCCATCTTCAGCAGTACGGGAAACACGGCCACTGCCATTGCCGGTTGTGTGACCGCTCTGATTCTCAGCTGGTTTGAAAAGAGCATGCTGGTAGTTGCCCTCTGTGCTTCTCTTGCCGTGTTCCTTTTCGGATTAGTTTTGTGATATAGTCGGTACAGTGGCATCTGTGCCACTGTACCTTACAGAGTTTTGTGTGCCACAAAACTCTCATAAGTTTGCGCCGTCGTCCATGACGGCAGATTGGAGTATATTATGTCTATTAACTGTGGTATTGTAGGACTTCCTAACGTTGGTAAATCTACTATTTTCTCGGCACTGACTGCCGCTCCGGCAGAAGCCGCCAACTATCCTTTCTGTACCATTAATCCCAATATCGGTATTGTTGACCTGCCTGATGCCCGTCTTGATTATCTGGCAGACAAATTCGTTTCAAAGAAAAAGATTCCTGCAACCGTAGAATTCGTTGATATTGCCGGCCTTGTTAAAGGGGCTTCAAAAGGTGAAGGTCTGGGTAACCAGTTCCTGGCCAACATCCGTGAAGTAGGCGTTATTGCCCACGTTGTACGCTGTTTTGAGAACGCTGACATTGTGCACGTAAACAACAAGATTGATCCAGCTGATGATATTGAAACCATCAACATGGAACTGGCTTTTGCTGACCTGGATACGGTTAACCGCCGCATTGAAAAGGCAACCAAAGCTGCCCGTGTAAGCAAGGAAGAAGCAAAAAAAGCAGAAGTTGTCATGGCTGCCATCAACAAAATCAAGCCGCTTCTGGAAAACGGCCAGCCTGCCCGCGGTGCTGAACTGACTGATGACGAAGTTGCCGCCCTGTACGACTGTCACCTTATTACCATGAAACCTATGATGTACGTTTGTAACGTTGATGAAGACGGCGTTAAGAACGGCAACAGATACATTGACACCGTAAAGGAAATTGCAGAAAAACAGGGCTGCGATGTAGTTGTCATCTGCGGTAAGTTTGAAGCAGAGCTTGCTGACATGGAAAGCAACGAAGAACGTCTTGAGTTCCTGAGCGAACTGGGGTTGAAAGAATCAGGCCTTTCTGTTCTGGCCCGTGCTGCCTACCATCTGATGGGGCTCCGCACCTTCCTGACTGCCGGTCCTGACGAAAGCCGCGCCTGGACCATTCATGCAGGCGATACTGCACCAAAGGCTGCCGGTGTTATTCATACTGACTTTGAAAAGGGATTTATTAAGGCTGAAGTATACAGCTTTGATGATCTGGTAAAATACGGCAGTGAGGCTGAAATCAAGGCAGCTGGTAAGTACCGCATTGAAGGTAAGGAATACATTATGCAGGACGGCGATGTAGTCTTCTTCCGGTTTAATGTATAAGTCGGTTGTCTGACATCCTGTCAGACAACCTTACCGGGTTTCGCAAATGCGAAACCCGCTTTGCTATTTGCCGCCGTCCGTGGCGGCAGATAACTTACGCCAGCAGTTCCAGGATACCGTCTTTGTCGCGGGCACCGGCTTCGCGGCGTACGCTTTTTCCGTCCTTGAATACCATCAGGGTTGGAATACTCATTACGTTGAACTGTTCAGCCAGTTCCGGCTGGTCGTCAACGTCTACTTTACATACAGAAATTTCGGGGTGTTCTTCGGCTACAGCTTCGAGGTGAGGGGCAGTTGCGCGGCAGGGACCGCACCAGGTTGCCCAGAAATCAATGAGAACAGTACCTTTCTTATCCAGTACTTCAGCCTGAAAATTGTCTTTTGTCAGATGTGTAATAGCCATTGTATATGACCTCCTGTATACCTATAAGGTACTCATAAATCAATGATTCGTGTACGATAATTTTACTTTTAAAGGGAAATGATCACTATAACCTTCTCCAGTCCAGATAGAATAACTGTTTGGAATTCCACTGGCAGTTGATAATTCTCCCCGGTCCAGGACTGAAAAATCTGTGATTTTTATATCCCCGGTAACAAAAACATGATCAAGCGTTGTCCAGTTGCCATCGTAGTAATAACTGCCTGAAAAACTGCCCGACATCCAGGGAGAAATCACGTCAATAGAGTTAAACAGTGACCGGAGCCTGACTGCAGGCTCGGGGCCTCCCTGCCGTTTTGGTCCGGACCAGTAAAATTCATGTAAATCTCTGTTGAAATCACCTACTGCGATACAGTCATAACCGTTTTGGACTGATTCTGTCATGCGGAAACTGAGCAGTGCTTCCTGAGTATTTCTCCATAACTCACTTTCACGGCCACCAGAACTTTTGCTTTTCCAATGGTTAACAAACAGTTTTAACGGTTTGCTCCCTTCGTTAAAAGGTAATAAAGTCACTTCCATCAGTGGCCTCAGTATAGGTGGAGCAAGGGTAATGCCTGATTGCCAGGTTTCAAACAGAGTGGATGGTACGGTGGCTTTAAACTGTGTGGAGTGAAGGGTAATGTTTTCAATGGGAATTCTTGAAAAAACGGCACAACCTATGCTTCCTTCGTTACCTCGGTTGAATGCTGTGTATGGATATGGAGCACAACGGCTGTTCTGAAGATGAAGGGTGTTACTGATATCATGCACTACTGAATCATTTTCTACTTCCATAAAACAATACACATCAGCATTTGTAGATTCCATGAAATTGCAGAGTCGCGATAAACGTGCCTTATACTTTGTCTCATTCCAGGAAGATTTTACTCCGGTAAAATCTTCATATTCAGTTCCAGAATCAACGGCGTCAAAAAAAGTCTGGAGATTCCAGCTCACTATGGTGATATACGGATCATTTCCATATTTGCCGGCTAAAAAGCCCGTTGGAGCTGCAACTGCTGAGTCGCAGGAGAAGGACGAAAGAATGGTTGCCAGACAGAAGACTGTAAAGCAAATCGTTAGTATTTTTTTCATACTGAACACCTCAAAAGAAAATATGTAGCCGGAACTGAAAAAAAAGGTGGTGAAAGACAGATAAAAGACAAAAAAAAGGTGCAATGAGTTCTTATTGACCCCAAGCCTGAACTTGTTTAAAATGTCTGCACCTTACCGGTAAGAGGATTATTTAATGAAAAAATTGGTCTCAGTGACGCTGCTGTCGCTGTTTGTGGGAATGGCACTTTGTGCACAGTCCATTCTTACAGCAGGTGCATACTTCCAGCAGATTTCAGAATATTATGCGACTATCAAGGATTATGAGGCAGATATGAGAATTACTGCTGAAAAGTCTACGATGAGTGGCCGTGTTTCTTTTAAAAAGCCTAATTATCTGCGTATAGATTTTTCTAATCCAGAAAACCAGGTTATTTCATATAACGGTGATACAATAACCATCTATCTGCCAGGACCTGATGCAATTCTGGAACAAAACCTTGCTGAGGCTGATTCCAGTTCTTCGGGAGCAAATCTGGCAACTCCACAGGGACTCTATCTTCTTTCCCGTTACTACTATGTTTCCTATGAATCCGGTCAGAGTGCCGTTCCTTTGGAAGAAGGTTCTGATGAACAGGTAGTTGTATTTCTTCTGTACCGTAAAAATGCAACGGAAGGGTTTAAAACTATTCGAATCTGTGTAACGGAACGGACAAAATTGATTCGCCGTGTAGAAGCGGTAACGGCAACTGGAGAGTCATTTTCATTTGACTTTACCAATTATGTGTTGAATTCAAATATTCCGGATGCCCGTTTCCTGTATACCCCACCGTCATCGGCAAATGCATATAATAACTTCCTGTTCTCTGAATAGTTGGTATACAACCAGTAGATAACAAAAACAAAACACGGAAAACTTAGTATGGAAAGCTTTGGAAAAATTTTACAAGAAACCCGTTTGCAGAAAGATCTGACTCTGGATATCATTTCCAGAGATACAGCGATTTCAAAACAGTATCTTGAAGCAATTGAAGAAGAAACACTTGATATAATTCCCGGACAGACCTATGTTGCCGGTTATATCCGTAATTATGCAAATTATATTGGTTGTGATGCCGAATATCTGTTACGCCTGTACCATGCTAAAATCACTCAGGAGTCTGCGACGCCGGAAGATCTGCTGAAAATCAAGAAGAGTCCCTGGGTGATGATACTGTGGATTTTTGTCGGTATTCTTGTTGCCGCCGGTTTGGCTGTTGGTGGATATTTCCTGGTGAAGTATATCTCAGCCCGTAAAGCTGAAGCCCAGACCATTGTCAGCCTGGAGCCGAAGGTTTCTAAGGAATGGACGCTTACAACAACGGCAGAAAATTTCCGTGTATACCAGGGAGATGTACTGGTGGTTCCTTTTGCCAGTGGAGCTCAGAAAATTGCTGTTACTGGCACAACACGAATTTTGACCCTTGCTTTAGGAAACAGCAACCAGATTATTGAATTAGGTGAAGAAGTTGCTATCGATGTGGATGGTGATGGAACTACGGATATTACTGTCTATGTTTCGGATTTAAGTACCAGCGCATCATCTGATCGTGGTGCAGAAATTACTGCATGCGTGCGCAGTGGCACTGATACCTACATTGCAGAATTTGACGAATCAATGATTGTAGATTCATCATCTATTGCTCAGGGCCGCGAAGTTAAAGTTCTCATTGAAGATAATCGTGCATACCCATTTACCTTTCAGGCTACGTTCCGTGGTAACTGTCTGTTCCGGTATCAGGTAGACCGGGCAGATGCAGTTGAAGATTATTTCACATCCGGGGATACCGTTGTTCATACTGCCAACAATGCTGCCCGTTTGTGGATGAGTAATGCAAATACGGTTAAATTAACGGTTACCGGTGACGGTCACCGTGCAGATACTGAAATTGAAAAAGCTGGTCAGGTTCTGGTAGAGGATATTCGCTGGATTAAAGAAGCTGACGGCGTATATAAACTGGTTGTCGTAACTGTCGACTAATCTGATGGGAGTCTCGTATTACTGTGGATAAGACTTTCTTTCTTGACCAGCATGGCTGTGCAAAAAATCAGGTTGATGGGGAACTGATTATTACCCGTCTGGAAAAGCTGGGATATACCAAAACTGAAAACCCGGAAGAAGCTGCCCTTATCGTTGTAAATTCCTGTGGGTTTATTGAATCTGCAAAGGTAGAAAGCCTGAACAGTGTTATTGATGCCCGTGCTCAGTATCCTGAAGCAAAAATTCTTCTTGCCGGCTGTCTTGCAGAACGGTATGCCGATGATTTTGCAGAAACATTACCTGAAGCAGATGCCATTTTTGGTAATGGCGATATTTCAAAAATCGACGAAGTTGTGGAACGCCTTATGGGCCGTAACGAACGTCCGGTCCTCACCACTCCTCAGCAGGGTATTTCCTGCGGCGAACGTACTGAATTCCTGAACTTTAAGAACAGCGCCTTTGTCAAAATTACTGAAGGCTGCAACAACTGCTGTTCTTTCTGTGCTATCCCTATTATCCGGGGTGAGCTCAGAAGTCGTTCTGCTTCTGACATTGTGGAAGAAATCCGTGATCTTCTTGCTCGTGGTGTTTTTGAGATTAACCTTATCGGGCAGGATCTGGCTGCCTATGGTCGCGATGGCATTACCCGCGGTGACAGTGGAAATGCAGGTTACTTTGTAGAACCTACACCGCTTGCCGAGCTGCTTCGCTCTATCAGTGCACTTGAAGGTAACTTCTGGATTCGTCTGCTGTACATTCATCCCGATCATTTTCCCTTTGATATTATTCCGGTTCTTAATGCAGATAACCGTATTTTGCCCTATTTTGATGTTCCGTTCCAGAGTGGTTCAAAAGACGTGCTTAAACGGATGAACCGCAGTGGAACTCCTGAAACGTATCTGAACATGGTGAACCGGCTTCGGTCAGACCTGAAGACACTGCCTGTAATCCGTACCACATTCCTTTGTGGATTCCCTGGTGAAACCGATGAGAACGCAGCAGAAACAGCTGAATTCATGAAGCAGGTACAGCCAGACTGGTCTGGTTGCTTTACCTACAGTCGTGAAGAAGATACGGCTGCGTACAACATGAAAAAGCAGTGCAGACAGAAAGATATGGAAAAGCGCGTAGACGTGCTTCAGGAAATTCAGGATGGCATAACTACTGAACGTCTGACTGCCCATGTTGGAAAGGTGCTTGACTGTCTTATGGAAGAAGTTATCGATGATCCTGAGCAGGATGCCGGAATTGCCTTAGGCCGTGTATGGTTCCAGGCACCAGAAGTTGATGGTGCGACAATTGTCCAGTATGAACTTGGTGATGCAGAGCAGCTGAAAAAAGTTCAGCCCGGTCAGGTTTGTCAGGTAAAAATTCTTGGTGTCAGTGGCGTCGATTTAGTTGCAGCCATACTATAATATACTGTGAAATGGCGGCCCTTCCTGCTTACGGGCCGGGAGGGGTTACCATGGATTCATACGAATATCTTTCAGTTCTTAATCCGGAACAGATGGCTGCTGTTACTCATGAAGGGTCTCCGCTTCTTATTCTTGCCGGTGCTGGTTCCGGAAAAACCCGTGTAATTACCACAAAGATTGCCTATCTGATTTCTGAGCAAGGATTTCGCCCTTCTTCCATTCTTGCCGTAACCTTTACAAAAAAAGCTGCCCGCGAAATGCAGGAGCGTGCTCAGTCTCTTGAACCGCAGGCTGCCCGCTCTCAAATCCGTACCTTCCACTCATTCGGCAGTTGGTTCCTGCGTATTCATGCTGAAGAAGCCCGCATTGATAAAAACTTTACTGTTTATGATGACGACGATATGGTTACTTTGCTGATGAAAGCCGTACCAAATCTGGCAAAAAAACAGGCTTCGACCATTGCGCACAAAATCAGCATGGCAAAAGATTATTGCATGACGCCCGATGATCCTAATCTGGTGCAGATTGAAAGTGATGCTGAATTTCCTGAACAGTATGCAGCCTATGAAGAACGGCTTCGGGCTACGGGAAACGTGGATTTCGGCGACCTTATTATGCTGCCGGTACTGTTGCTTCAGAACAATGAAAGTGTGCGGAATCACATGCATAAGATTTTCAAGGTTATCATGGTTGATGAGTACCAGGACAGCAACGTTGCCCAGTTCAAACTGCTGAAGGCTTTGACCGGCCCTGATACCTACGTATGCGTTGTAGGCGACGATGATCAGAGTATTTATTCTTTCCGCGGAGCTGAGGTGCAGAATATCCTGGATTTTGAAAAGGAATTTCCCGGTACCCAGGTAATTAAACTGGAACGCAATTATCGGTCTGTAGCCCCGGTGTTAAGTGTGGCAGATGGAGTTGTAAAACGGAACAAAAAGCGTCTTGGAAAAACACTTGTCAGTGTGCGTGGAGAAGGTAAGAAACCTAAACTGGTGTTCCTGCCGAATCAGGATGACGAAGCTGCTTTTGCAGCTGAAATGATTCTGCAGAGTCACGAAAAAGGCGTTCCCTATTCGGACTGGGCAATTCTCTACCGTACCAATGCACAGTCTTTGGGTTTTGAAACAGAATTCCTGCATCGTAAAATTCCTTATTCTGTTGTGGGTTCCCTTAAATTCTATGAACGAGAAGAAGTAAAAGATGCATTGGCTTACCTGGCGTTTCTGGTAAATCCCCGTGATGAAATTGCCTTCCGCCGTATCGTAAATAAACCGCCCAGAGGCATTGGCGGTGTTACTCAGGAAAAACTGGTTACCCGTGCCCGGGAAGAAAATGAAAACAGTCTGGTGGGGCAGATAAA
Organism: Treponemataceae bacterium; assembly: GCA_045597345.1. Classification (GTDB taxonomy): domain Bacteria; phylum Spirochaetota; class Spirochaetia; order Treponematales; family Treponemataceae; genus Treponema_I. The sequence goes on along the minus strand of JAZLJW010000194.1, from coordinate 14,511 downwards.
TCTGCTGGATACCTGCCGTGGCGAAGTCGGTTCCTTGAGCAAGAAAGCAAAAGAAGGAATGAAAGCCTTTATCGATCTGTTTGATACGATGATTCAGACATTGACGTCTGCTGATACCAGGGACGATAACACGCCTATTGAGCAGCTGGCTGAGGATGCGCGGGAAGCTAAAGCATCCCAGAGTGAAAGTAATGGGGAAACTGTCAATGTTGTATCTGGCGATGATTTACCGGATTGGGTAACGAAAGCTATTGCAGCATCTGAGCCTTCGCCGCTGGGAGAAAGCGATAAACGGCTTTCTGATGTCATTGAAAAACTGATAAAGGACAGCGGGCTTCTGGAACTGCATCAGAGTCAGGATGAAATATCAGGAACCCAGCGGGTATTCAACCTGCAGGAACTGGTAAACAGCGCCAGTATGTATCCGGCTAATGTTGATGGACTTCTGGAATTCCTTGATCATATTGAATTGGACCGGACTCTTGAAACTCCCGATGAGGAACAGCCTTCTGATGCGGTAACGCTTATTACCCTGCACAACACAAAGGGATTGGAGTATCCGCGGGTTGTCATTACCGGTATGGAATACGGCGTATTCCCCCGCCGCGACAAAGTTGATACGGAACTGGAAGAAGAACGCCGCCTGTTCTATGTTGGTATTACCCGCGCCCGTGATGAGCTGTATCTCACCAGTTGTGCTTACCGGCGCATGTACGGCCGCACTGAAGACCAGGAAATAAGCCCCTTCCTGCTGGAAATTTCGCCATCAGAAATTGATGTACTGGGTACAAAACCTGCTGCCTATAAGCGCTTTGAACGGCAGCAGGCAGCAGTCGGCTCCGGGGCTGGGGCAGACAATGGTGGTGAAGCTCTGGTAGAGCAGGATGGTCTTGCCAGCAGATGGAAGAAAGGCCGGAGTGTGTATCACGATGATTATGGCCATGGCGTCATTCTTTTTACCGATACCACAGAAAGCGGTGAGTATGTAATAGACGTGCAGTTTGAAACGGGTACCCGCAAGAAGTTCCTGCCCAAATACCGGGCAAACCGACTCATGCTGGAAATGTGAAAAAGGCGGGGCAGACGGACTCTGAAACAGATATGAAAAAACTTACGAAGACAGAACTGATTGCGTCTTGTGGTGCCGGCGGTGTGATACTGGCATTGGGCGTTCTGCTTGGAGTGTTCATCGCTCTGAACAATAGGAAAAACGAAGAACTGGCCTATGTAGAAAGCCTGTATCGCACAGTGTATGTGTGCGTTGATGATGACTTGTTCAGCGCGTATGCCGGCAGCTGCAGTGACGATGAACTGAAAACCGTGGAGGATTCTGTTACCGTACAGGTTGTCTCCCGCTCTGCCTTTACCGGTTCCATTCTTGCTGAAGAGCCTCTGGCGGTATGCGGGGCAACGGTTTCAAGAACTGCAGCGGTAACTTTTGCCGGCTTACCGGAGAACACCGATACGGTAACCCACTACCTGCTTTCAGGAAAGAGCTGGCTGCCTGGTGTGGCTGCTGACTTTACGGACAACATGGCGGTTACTGACCCTGGTCTTACCATTTCCCTTACCGGGATTGATGATCTTCCTGCCGGTTCGCGGGCGCTTCCTGTGGACGGAAAATACGCCGGGGATGCAGACTACGGATTGGAGCAGAAGAAATACGCCACCTGTACCGTACTTCTTTCACCCTATCGGGATTCCATTTTCAGCCTGTGTGAAACACTTTTTACTGACCCGGATTTTTCTGCCGGCCGCCGGTCGCCTGTTTTTGTTGCTTCTGTAGGGGATATTATGGTTGCCCGTGGCGCAGAGCAGGTACTCATCAACGACGAACAGGGACTGGAAAAAGTTTTTGGCCATACGTTACCCATTCTGCAGAACAATGATATCACCATCGGGAATCTGGAAGGGGTGGTGACCACCAATACGAAAAACGCAACCAAAACCTATACGTTCAAATTCCAGAAAGCTGTTCTGGAGCCTTTGAAAAAAGCAGGCTTTACCTATTTCATGCAGACCAACAACCACTGTTATGATTATGGCGAAGCAGGATTCAAGGATACGCTGGCAGCCTTGAAGGAATACGGCATACCTACCTCCGGTGCCGGCAGTAATGCAGAGGAAGCTGCCAGGTTTTATCATACGGAAATTGATGGGGTAAAGTTTGCCATCATTTCCTGCGGTGCCTATCCGGTGGAACGGTCCGGTTTTAACGGGCAGACCATGGCTACGGCCACAAAAGACCGTGCCGGCATTCTCTGGCAGAACGACCGCCTGTTTGAGGATATTGCAAAGGAAAAGGCTGCCGGAAACCTGGTCATCGTGAATATTCATGGTGGCGAAGAATATGTATTCAAGCCCAATGCAACCCAGCGTGCCCTGTATGAAAAACTGATTGACAGCGGCGCCGATGTGGTGTTTGGAAGCCATCCCCACGTGCTGCAGCCTACAGAGTGGTACAACAACGGGCTTATTGTGTATTCCATGGGAAACTTTATCTTTAATGGCATGGAAGGCATGTATGGTGCTACAGACAGCGAAATTGTCCGTCTGGGCTTTCTGGATGGTAACATTGCCTACGTCGAAATCTATCCTGCCAGACTGTCCGGTTATACCGTTGATTTGAAATAACCTGCGGAGAAGTTGTGCATGAGTTACATCTTTACGTTGACTGCATTGAAAAACATGCTGTAAGTTGCCATCCTGCTGTTTGCACTGGCATTTATCATGAACCTGCTGCTTAAGCTGATCCGGGTAGCGGTACGGTATGTTCAGCTTTAGAACGCACCCGTTCACCGCGGGCTGTGTAGAACACCGGGAAATCGGGTAAAAACGGGCGGACGGTGTATGAAACCGGCTGCCTGTAAGCGCATTGAACGGCAGCAGGCTGCTGTCGGCTCCGGGACTGGGGCAGACAATCACGGTGAAGCACTGGTAGAGCAGGATGGTCTTGCCAGCAGATGGAAGAAAGTCCGTACGGCATACCGAAATCTGTTCCCTATTACTCCCCCTGTCAGAACGGGTATAATCTACCTATGAAAAAAGTTGTTTATGGTATTTTGTGCACTCTTTTGGTGCTTTTCTCCCTGATTGGTTGTACTTCAGATAATCAGAAAACTGCGAATCAGGATTTTTACGGGTTTGTACACGAACAATGGCTATCGGAAAACAGGGAACTGATTGATGCTTTGGGGTACGTGGATGCAACGACACTCTGTAAAGAACGCATCATACAGGCTTTTATTGCGCATTTTGATGGTAGTGAACCGGCAGATGAAAAAGAACAGATGCTCTTTGATGCCTATCGGAGTGCCCTTGATTATGAAAGCCGGAATGCTGCAGATTACAGCTGGCTTCATACCTGTCTTGAAAAAATCGAATCGGCTGCAACCATAGAAGAACTTGTTACCGTAGATTCTGACATTTTCCGGGAAACAGGATTATCAACACTCATCAGTTTTTATCGCGACATGATATTTTCTACAGGCACGTATTATGTCACTGTCTTTGAACCTGTTGTCTTGGGGTCTGATACCGAGTGTACTGTTGCATATTATCGGAATCTTCTGGAAGTGCTGGGAATTGCAAAAGAACAGGATGCGTTTGATGGAGCTGTCGCCTTGTATTCCCGGCAGATTTTTCTGAAAGCGCAGAAATCAGATCTTCTTGAAAGTTCCATCAATTTTACAAAACTTGCTGCTCAGTTCGGTGTTCTTGATTTGAAGAACATCTGTGAGGAACGGAACATCTTACAGACGGGATATATGACCAAACAGCCGAACATTGAGCTTTCGGCGCTGATTTCTCTCCTGTTGGATTCTGATGTGGACCATGTCCGCACCTATATGGAAGCATCTTTGTTGGGCCGGATTGCGCCGTTTCTGTCAGAAGACATTACACGTAATTTCTTTGCATTTATTGGTGAAAACAATCGGTTATATCAGTCAGATCTTGTTTCCTGTACAAAGCGATACATGGTTGAGTACATGTGTTCCAACTGGTACCCGCTGATGGAACTGATTTTTGACCGGTATATTGTACCGCCGGAAAGCCTGCAGGATGTTCAGACAATAGCAGATAGTATTCTTGCCGGTTACCTTGAGGTTCTGGAAAGATCCACGCTGTTCAATGATACGATACATGCCAGAATCAGAAGACAGCTGGGACGGGTTGAAGTTAATATTGGGCTTCCGGCCCGTGATGTTTCGTATTATCCCGTCTGTAAGCTGGATTCCAGAAACCTGTGGCAGTGCATTTCATCAATCAACAAGTCTACAGACCAGTATGTGTACGAGTCTCGTCTTAAAGAATATGATTCAGTACGGGGAACAAATGCTTCATATACCGTTAATGCCTTCAGTACCAGCCTTTCCATTACTATCCTTGGTGGCGAGCTGGTGTTCCCCAATTATTCACCGGGTATGTCCACCGCCAGTAAATATGGGGCCATCGGATCGGTGATAGGTCATGAACTCAGCCACAGTTGGGGTGCAGGAACCGTATATAACAAGCCAATTGACGGGTATGACCGCATGATCAGTCTGTATGACGGTTACCCGGAATATAGTGGAGTTACCTGTAACGGTAAGCAGGTGTCATCAGAGGCCGCTGCTGATATTTTTGGATTGCAGGTAGCACTGTATGCGCTGGAAAAGCTTGAATCAGAGCCTGATTACGAATCGTTTTTTCTGGGATACGCATTTTCCTATCAATCAGAATCTCTTGAGAGAAACGATGAATATGTAATGAATATCGAAAAAGACAGCCATCCGCTTTCCCGATGCCGGGTAAACTGTTCTGTCTGGAATTTTGATCAGTTTTACAGTGCCTTTGATATTCAGCCGGGGAGCGCCATGTATCTGCCTGAAGAAAAGCGATTCCGGCTATAGTAATTTGTTGGCTGCTTACCTGTTCTGATACGCTAGAAACACGCTCTTTTTTTCGGTATACTGATGCTGAATTATTGTACCCATGTACACAAAAAGAGGTTGCTATGGCCGCAGAAAAACGGACGATTGACGAAAACACCCTTGATGCCCTGCTGCATCTTTCAAGACTTGATCCTGCAAGTACCAACATGACTGTTCTGAAGGGTCAGGTTGATCAGATTGTTGAATACTTTGACCTGCTGTCGCAGTTTGATGACAGTGAAAATCCTTACGATGCCTATCCTACTACGGTTGCTGAAAATCTCCGCGACGACAGTACCGTTAAAGGCCTTGATATTCCTGATGTTAAAAAAATGACTCCTGAGTTCATGGACGGTTACTTCCGTGTTCCAAAAGTTCTGGGAGAAGGTGCCTGATTATGAAAATGACTGTTTCACAGATGAGAAATGCCCTGAAAGCCGGCGAGACCACGTCTGCTGCTCTTGTACAGGGTTTTATCAATGAATTCAATGCTGATAAGGAAAGCGCCATTCCGCTGAATGCTTTTCTTGAGATGTATGACGATGCCGTTAAGAATGCAGAAGCAGCTGATGAAGAAATTGCCGCTGCCCGCGAAGCCGGCTCTGATGCACTGAATGCCCTCTTTACCGACAAACCGCTGATTGGTGTGCCGTTCGGGGTAAAAGACAACATCAGTGTTAAAGGCAAACGCCTTACCTGTTCTTCTAAAATCCTGCAGGGGTATCATGCTCCCTACAACGCCACCGTTATTGCCCGCCTGACTGCAGCCGGTGCCATTCCGCTGGGACGCTGCAATCAGGACGAATTTGCCATGGGTTCTTCTACCGAGTATTCTGCTTATGGCGCTACCCGTAACCCGGTAAACCGCGAATATGTTTCCGGCGGTTCTTCCGGCGGTTCAGCTGCTGCTGTTGCCGCAGGTCTTGCTCCTTTTGCCCTGGGTACTGAAACCGGTGGTTCTGTCCGTCTGCCGGCCAGCTACTGCGGCCTCTATGGTCTGAAACCTACCTACGGCGTTCTTTCGCGCTGGGGTGTTGTTGCATTCGGTTCTTCTCTGGATCAGGTTGGTATTCTGGCCAACACTCCGGATGATATCGCCCTGTGTCTGTCGGTTATGGCCGGCGAAGACTTCTACGACGATACGTCTGTTGACCTGCCTTGCGCTGCCGAACTGAAAGCCCAGACTCTGGCCGGTGAACTTGCCGCCTATAGCGATGCAGACTTTGCAAAACTGAAAGTTGCCATTCCACGCCAGTTCCTGGCCAACGAAGGTCTTGATGCTGACGTTTCTGCCGTATTTGAAAACGTGCAGGAATGGTTCAAGTCTAAGGGCGCAACCATTGATATTGTAGATCTGCCTATTCTTGATACTTCCATTGCCTGCTACTACGTTCTGGCACTGGCAGAAGCTGCTTCAAACCTGAGCCGTTTTGACGGTATCCGCTACGGTAACCGCCAGGATCCGGGTGAAGGCTATGATGAACTGTACATCAAGACCCGTTCAGAAGGATTCGGTCCTGAAGTAAAACGCCGCATCATCATCGGTAACTACGTTCTTTCTGACCAGTTCAGCGGTGACTGCTATAAAAAAGCCCAGTCAGTACGTGCCCGCATGCAGCGTGAAGTTGCCAGACTGTACGAAACCTATGACCTGATCATCAGCCCCGTATGTCCTACTGCTGCATTCAAGCTGGGACAGAAAGTTGATGACCCTATGGCCATGTATCTTTCTGATATGTTCACCATCTTTGTTAACCTGTCCCGCAGCTGTTCAATTTCTGTACCCTGCGGCACCAAAGATGAAGACGGTACCAAGCTGCCTGTTGGTGTTCAGTTTGCCGGCCCTATGTTCGGCGAAGGTAAAATGCTGGCCCTGGCCAAAGCCTGGGAAATGGATCACTGCTGAAAAAAACACATCCGTGTCTTTTTTTCAGCGACAGTTTGCTGGCAAACTGTCAGGTGAAGTTTTTGGCACCATCCATGGTGCCACATAATAGAGGTATTAATTATGATCGATTCATATAGAATTGTAATTGGATGCGAAATCCATACACAGCTGACGACAAAAACCAAGGCATTCTGTGCCTGTGAAAACCGCTACGGTGGTATGCCTGATACCCGTGTATGTCCGGTTTGTCTGGGGCTGCCGGGCGCCATGCCACGTATCAGCAAGGGGTACGTAGAAATGGGTGTTGTTGCCGGTACTGCACTGAACTGTAATATAGCCCGCTATGCCAAGTTTGACCGCAAGCACTACTTCTATCCTGACCTTGCAAAAGGATACCAGATTACCCAGTATGACCTGCCTCTGTGTACCGACGGTTATGCTGACCTGCCATACGTAAAACTGCCGGAAGACTGCCGCAAGGGTGGTTCCCGCTACGTTGACAGGAACTTTGCCGGTGGCGACAACAACATCAACGACCTGTACAAACGGGTTCGCATTGAACGCATCCACCTGGAGGAAGACGTAGGTAAGTCACTGCACCTTGAAGGTAAGTATTCATACATTGACTACAACCGCTGCGGTACTCCACTGATCGAAATTGTAACAAAACCTGATATGAACAGCCCTGAAGAAGCTGCTCTGTTCATGGAAACTGCTCAGGAAATCCTGCGCTATGTAGGCGTTACCAACGGTAACCTGGAAGAAGGTAACATGCGTTGTGATGCCAACATCAACCTGACTGTCTGGGAAGATGGCAAGGAATACCACACTCCGATTTCCGAAATCAAGAACCTGAACTCTTTCCGTTCAATAAAAGAAGCCTGTGCCTACGAAGCTCAGCGCCAGCTGGATGAGTTCATCAACGACCGTCAGGAATTCAACCCTGGTTTCAAAAACACCATGGGTTGGGATGAAGTGAACGGTAAAACTGTTATTCAGCGTACAAAGAACTCGTTTGTTGACTATCGTTTTACTACTGAACCTGATATCAAACCGTTCACCTTGAGTGAAGAATTTATTGCTGAACATGCTGCTAAAGTAGGGGAGTTACCTGAGCAGAAACGAAATCGCCTGAAGAAGGATTTTGGACTTTCAGATTTTGATGTAGAAACTCTTACTACCAGCCGTGCTTTAGCTTTGTGGTTTGAAGAAGCTGCAAGTCAGTCAAAGAATGTTAAAAAAACAGCAAACCTGATTCTCGCCGAGCTGCTGGCTGTTCTCAATGAACAGGAAAAGACCATTGCAGATTTGGAAATATCCCCAAAACATATTGCCCAGCTTTCTGATGCTGCAAGCGAAGGAAAGATTACCTCAAAACAGGTAAAAGAAGTGTTTGCAGAGATGATGGCAACCGGAAAACTGCCGGATGACATTATTCAGGAAAAAGGTATGGTTGTCGTAAGCGACAGCGGTGCCATTGCTGAATACGTTGCTCAGGTTATTGCTGAAAATCCGAAGGCCATTGCAGACTACAAGAGTGGAAAGACCAACGTTGTCGGCTGGCTCATGGGTCAGGTTATGAAGAAGTCTGGTGGTAAGGCAAATCCTAAAGCTGCTACTGAACTTCTGAAAGCAGAAATCGAAAAACTGTAACGGTCATGCCTTGCTGCGCTGGCGGCGTTGCCCAGGCTGCTCGCTTGCTCAACGTCCGTCAGGACGCCTCCGTCGCTCGCAGCCTGGTCGCCTCGCCATTACGGCAGATCGTGCCTGTTACGAATGACTACAGGGAGAATTTCTCCATTTCATTCTGCAGGTGGCTCAGCGTATCCCGGTTTCTGCTGGAGTTCTTATTAACGCTTCTTACAGAATCCAGGATAGTCTGTGTTCCGGCAGCCATTTCCGTCATTGCTTGAGCAATTTCTGCAGATGATTGCTCAAGAACCTGCATTTCATTTTCTACCAGTTTCCCCTGTGCAATAACATTAGCAGCACCTTCTTTTACAACTGAAGTAGAATCATCGATATTTTTAATTGCTTCAAGTACCTGCCGGCTTCCTTCAGCCTGTTCGGTCATGGCACTCTTTACGTAATTTTCCTGTTCAGTTACCTGTCGAGTCATAGTAAAGATAATGTCAAACTGATTCTTTACAGCGTTATTGTCATCGCTAACCTGCTGAATAGCTTCATTAAGTGAAGTAAGGCTTTCCCCGATGCTTTTTCCTTGAGAACTTGAACTTGCGGCGAGTTTGCGGATTTCTGAGGCAACTACAGCAAATCCCTGTCCGGCAGAACCGGCATGTGCTGCTTCAATTGCTGCATTCATGGCAAGCAGGTTGGTCTGCTCTGCAATATTTTCGATCATTTTGCTTGCTTCAAGAACAGCCTTTGACTGTTGCAGGATTCCTGATGCAGACTGTACAGCAGATGCAACTTTGTTTTTGCCGGTATCAGCTTCCCGCTGTAAAGCATTTACCACGTCAAGGTTTTTATCAAGAATGGTAGTTACGCTTTGAATATTGGCTACCATCTGGCGGATTGCAGCGGAACTTTCTTCAACACCGGCACTTTGGTTTTCAATACTGGAATTTAGTTTTTCAATGTTCAGAACAATTTCATCAGTTGCCTTGTTTGCATTGTGAACGATATTGTTCTGCTGGAGTACTTTATCCTTTACACTGTCAATGTTACTGGTAATCTGGGCAACACTGGCAGCAGTTTCTTCCATGTCGTTGGTGACTTCTTCTCCAAGGGTGACCGTATCAGAAACATTTTTGCCTACACCATTCAACAGCTGCTTAGTTTGATCATAGAATCGGTTTACATTTCCTAATACCAGCCCCAGTTCATCGCGGGTCTGTACCTGAAGAGCATCAACGGTATAGTTGCCGCTGGCAAGATTTCCGGTGAAGTTGGAAATCTGACGAAGGGTCCGCACCATGGTATTAATCATGACTGATATGTCCACAACAGAGAGAACCAGTGTGATGATGGCCTGGGCTGCACCTTTCTGCATGAAAGCCAGCATAAAATGATCATCCTGAAGGTATTTCAAATCTTCAATATTTCCTGCAGTAACATAAGTTCCTGCATAGGCTGAAAGCAGACAAAGGGTTGTTATGATGATTATGCGGCTTGTTATTCCGAACCGTACATCTTCGTCTTCCAGAGGCATAAACTGCAGCCAGCTTTCAAATTTTCGGATCCATAAGGCATAAAACAGAATGGAGATAAGGAATGCAGAATTTATGCTTACCATGTACACCTTGAGACGGGCAATATGAATGCCGAGTTTGTCCGCTCCCATGGTGATGAACGTGGGGAAGAAGAGTCCGAGTACCAATGGTGCAAGAAGATTTACAAAAGCATGGATGCGGTAGAATTTCCGAAGAGCCAGATAACTTTCCTTTGTGCCGTCGTAGTTTCGCAGTTGACCGATACAATGGTGTTCAATGCCGACCAGGCTGACAACACCGACAACCAGATATAGTATGACAGGTAGTTGTGTCATGGCAGCTTTGTATTCCTGTGCGGTGGCAAAAACATTACAGCTGAAAATCCGTAAAATGGTATACAAAAGCGGCACAATGTAGATCAGTGAGTTAAAAACATAGAGGGAAATAGCAGGTCGGGATTGTTTTGCTTTTGATTCGAAAGAAGAATCACTCATTCTTATGCTCCAATGTATAAAAATTACGATGGATTAAAATCCGTTCTGTACACGGAAATCACATCAATTGTAAAACTTTTTTTATGGGAAAAAAATTGATTCTTTTCAGGGTGTAAAAAACCCCTGAAAAGATGAATATACTCTTTCGGTAAATCTTGATTGTCTTTCAATCATTCGGTTTACGATAAAAATGCCCGACGGTAGCCATAGGCTACCTTACCGAGTTTGCAATGCAAACTCGAAAACCTTGATTGTCTTTCAATCATTCGGTTTTCTGTAGAAGTGCCCTAACAACTCCTGGGTTTTCAGGATGTTGATGAAGGCTTTGGGGTCTATCTCGCGGATGGCTGGAGTAAGCCGGCGGACTTCATCGGCTGATACAACGCTGTACAGCAGATGTCTGGTTTTCTCTACCGGATAGCCAATACCTTGAAACAAGGTTGCATCATGATGAGTAGTATTTTTAATCAGCTCAAAAATCTCTTCATATTTTTCTGAAATAACCAGCAGCGTAGCTTTTTTATAACGTTTGTACAGGTAGTTTATTGTTTGTGTCGACACAAACTGGAACACCATACTGTACAGTGCTGTTTCCCAGTTAAAGAGAATACCGGAAATACAAAGAATCAGAATGTTGAAAGTCAGAATATAGTTCCATGCATCTTTACCCCAACGTTCACTGATAAAAATAGCGATGAAGTCAGTACCGCCACTGGTTGCACCTGCCATAAGACAGCTGTAAATTGCCGCTGCGTTACACAGACCTCCGAATACTGCACAGATGACAGTATTTGATGATGGGGGGGGCAGCTGGATGATAAGCGGCATGATATCAGTAAATACTGAGGAAAGGACAATCATTACCAGCGAGTACAGGGTGAATTTCTTTCCGATGAAAAAGAAACTTATGATAGCAGGAATACTGTTAAGCAGCAGGTACACAACAGAGTAGGAAATAGTTATGCCAAAATACGTTGCGAAAATGCGCTGGGTGAGAACCGTGACACCGGCAAATCCACCTGGCAGTGTAGTTGCAGCCGGTACAAAGGTGTTCAGGTTGAATGCCATGATAAGGGCACCGCAAATCAGCAGGAAGATTCGTTTTGCAACGTGCAGCCAGCCGTAGCCTTCCTGCTGGGGTAATGAGTGGATTTCCTGCTGCCGGTATGCGGTAGTAGTTACGATTGATGATTTTGTGTCGGGTTTGTAAGTTCCGGGATTGTTGATAGGTTGTGAAGATTTCATAATAAAAATGTAAGGTTTAGCCTCTAGTGCACCACAGTATAGCGATGCGCTATGAGGCGGGCAATATGAAAATTACACAAACCTATCGTTTTGTCAAAAAAATACGTGGGATAGTACCTTTAGCGTAACCGTAAAAACAGTTTTCTGAGCAGTCCGACTTTACCGAATAAGAGCCAGAATAGCAGTGCAATGATGGCAATGACCGGAATACCGAAAACAGTCAGGTAGAGTAGACATAGACCACACCAGGCAAGAAATTTCAACAGATTGGGACCAAAGGTTTTGCACTGGGATTTCAGTTCATGCCAGAAACTGCCATCGTTGTATTCGCCGGGAAGTTCAAAGGTCAGGTGGATGGTAGAGTAGGCAACCTGATTTTTCATCCGCTGCATCTGGCCTTCCATAACTTCAAGATCTGAGGTTACCTGACTCAGCTGTTTTTCAATTTCCAGCAGTTCGCTTAAATTTGAAGCTTCAGCAAGATATCCCTGCAGCTTTTTCTGCAGTGTCCGTTTTGTTTCCAGTCGGGTTTCGGTGTCATACCAGGTATCGGTAATGTCGTAGGAATTGACAGATTTAGACAACAGGTGACCGTAATTGCCGGCAGCGTTCATGGTCTGTTCAAAAAGTTCTGCGGGAACTTTTATGGTAGCACTGAAGGTTTTGTTGTAGCGGGAAGTGTCAGAAATCCATCCGTTTGAGAATGAAGCCAGTTCCTGTATACGTGTTTCTACCTCAGACAGATCAGATACCTCAATATTCAGGTATCCGTCCCTGACGATTTTCCGGTCAGTTGTGACCATGGCGGCGTCAGACTCCATCAGCATGGGTTCGTTCAGTCTTCCTCCGGTAAAACCTGCTTCAGATTTTGAAAGACGAAGCGTTGCTGCTTCTTTGTGGCTGGCTGCGGTGCAGGAGGCTAACAGCAGACTGGCAGCTAGTAAGGCAATGAATGTTGTGTGTTTCATACTACTAAAACAACGTCAGTCCACCCAGGTTACCTGGTTGCCGGTGCGGGGGAGGGGAGAGCGGTTTGGAAGACCGTCGGCCGTGTCGGGGTAACCCAGGGCAAGGGCACCGTATACCCGCTCGCTTTCTTTCATCCCTAAATCCTGCAGTGCTTTAACCAAAACCGGATGTTTGTTCAGCCACCGCAGCTGGTTGATCCACACGCTGCCTAAATTCAGCGCATTGGCGGCAACCATCATGTTTTCAAGGGCGCAGGCACAGTCGGCAATATTGTTGCCATAGTCTTTCTGGTTTGCCGTTACGATAAGTACCGGCGTTTTATAGTCATAGCAGTAGTTGCCGGTGCGGGCAGCCCTGATGGAATTGACCATGGACTTGTACATGCCGGGTGTTTCTTCCATGCCGGCAAAGGTCTGCAATACCTTTTCTTCAAGTTCTGCAAGAATCTGCCGGTTTTGGATAACAATAAAATGGGTGGTCTGTGAGTTTCCACCGCTGGGGGCAGCACGGCCTGCTTCAATAACAGTGTTGAGCAGTTCTGTTTCTACCGGCTTGTCCAGAAACTTTCTGGTACTGCGGCGGCTCATGATTGTTGTAATCGCTTCGGTATTCATTATTTTCCTCCGGTTGATGCCAGATAAACGCTGGTCAGGATGATGGCAGCTCCCAGTCCCTGCTGCCAGGTAAAGGCTTCATGGAGTACCAGGACGCCTGCAAGAATGGAAATTACTGTGGTAAAGTTGGCAAAAATGGTTGCCTGAGAAACAGAAACGTAATTGCTGCCAAAGTTTAACAGCAGGAATGCAATGACCGATGACACTACGGCCAGATACAGAATGGCACCCCAGAACACTGGTTCTGCAAAAGCGGTAACCACCAGTTCATCGTAGTGGCCGTAACACTGAAGGGCAGCCAGCAGCAGGTACACAACAGTTCCCACGCCAAACATAACGTAGGTTCTCTCCAGGGGGCTGTAATAGGGAGCCGATTTTTTACTGAATACGTAGAACATGGCTCCGGCGGCAACAGCTACCAGCAGAAGCACCAGCCCGGTAACGGAAGAGTTCATGCCGGTTGCCCCCAGTGTAGTTACTGCTACACCGGCAACTGAAGCAACAGCGCATAACACCTGCCGCAGTGTAACCTTTGCATGCATGAAAAGAACGTCCAGGATAATGCCGGCAATGGGAATTACTGCAATGATGATGCCGGCAAAAGCCGATGAGGTGTACACAATGCCGTAGTTTTCCGCAATAAAGTAGATAACGGGCTGAAACAGGGCCAGAAGCAGAATCTGCTTTACCGGTTTTCCTTTAAGGGAAAAGGGAACAAGAGGAGTGCCATCGCTCTTTTTAATCAGCCGGCCCACAAGGACAATTACATTAAGAACGACGAAAGCAACGGTAAACCGGGTTGCAATCAGTACGCTGGGAATGGTTATCTGCAGTGCAAGTTTGGAAAAGAGAAAACTGAACCCAAAAATGCCGTTTCCGGCAATGACGGCAGCAAGTGCCTGTGTTTTTCTGTTCATATCATCATAGTAGTGCAACAGGGCACTGTGTGCATACAAGGTACAATGCGCAATGATACAAAAAGTGATTTCTACAGTGGAAGCTTCAAAGTGAAAATCGCCCGTGGAAATGATGATGTATGACAGTGGAAAATATGTGCAAAATAAATAAGGCTATGTCCGTAAAAAGTGTTGCTGAATGCTAAACAGCAACGAGAATTGGACAGAAATACCACAAATCGAGAGGATGTACTGGCAATCCGGTAGATTTGTGGAATTATGATAAGACCCTGAAACTAGTTCAGGGTGACAATAAACA
>JAZLJW010000193.1:0-1686 GCA_045597345.1 Treponemataceae bacterium | reverse complement strand
GGCTGTACTGGTGGTACTGCTGATGCAAATGTGTCCATAGTCGGGTGTACCCGTGGTACTGCTGATGCAAATGTGTCCATAGTCGGCTGGACTGGTGGTACTGCTGGTGCAAATGTATCCATTGCTGGCTGTACCGGTGGTACTACTGGTGCATAAGCATCAAGTGTTGGCTGTACCGGTGGTACTACTGATGTGAATGCATCCATTGCTGGCTGTGCCGGCGGTACTACTGATGTAAAGGCATCCATTGCTGGCTGTACAGGCGGTACTACTGATGTAAATGAATCCATTGTCGGCTGTACTGGTGGTACTGCAGAATTATTGATATTACCAAATGATTTTTCTGCTGCAGCTAATGCACTGTCCATATCATCAAGTACAGGCGGAACTATAGAGTCAATTGAATTATCTGCAGAATTTGTCTTATCAAGTGACAGTGAACTTCCGGAAGGAGTTGCATTATTTGCAGATGGATTATATGTATTTACATAGTTCAGATAGGAATCTGTATTTTCTGAAGACAAAGTAAGATCTTCAAATGAATTTACAGGACTAACCGGCTTGTTAAGCTGTGGAACTTCAGGAACACTGAAATCATTCATAGCGTTGCCTGACTGTTCAGGAGCCTTAAATGTTCCGAATTCATTTGTAACACTTTCGAAAGTTGAAGCAGCTGCAGGATCTACAAGTGGACTATTACTATTATAGAAAGAAGAAGCATCTGCTTTTCCAGCGCTCTGCGGAGCACCAAATTCATTTTCAAGCTGGCTTAAGATACTGTTTGCATTACTCTTGGCAGCTGCAAGCGGGTCATTATATACTACTGCAGAATTAACCTGTACTTCAGGCTGTTCCGGCTCTGCAGCAGGCTTATTTATCATAAACTGAGCCAGGAAGTCATCATTTGCTCCTGCAGGCTTAGCTGCATTTGGAGAAACATACTGATTTGATGATGTATCATTAGCCGGAGACTGGTACTGTTCATATGACGGCTGATACTGTGTATACTGCGGAACTGCACCGTTGTCAGGCTGCTGATAATTTTCCTGAACCGGCTGCTGTGGCTGATATACTGGTGGTGCTGCATACTGGTTTACCGGGTTCTGCGGTGCTGCATACTGGTTTACCGGATTCTGTGGTGCAGGTTGATTTTCTGGCTGATTGTAGTTCTGATATGACGAATAATTGTTGTCTTGTAAATCTGCTTTTAAAGGTGGGTAATTATTTGTATCCTTTTTAGAATCACGTCTTGCAGATTCAGCGGATTCACGATTCATTACATATTCTTCATATGTAGCTTCTGAAACGATACCCTGTTTTTTAGCTCTCTGATAACGTTTCTTTTCTTCCTTTTCCATTCTGGATTCTTCACGATTACTTTCACGAATCATCTTTTTGGCAAAATACTCTTTACAACGATCACAAGTCAGATCAACTATGTCCTTCATTTCACCTTCTCTGGTTGACGACATCGTTTGCAGTCTTTTTCTGCATCCCGTTAATTTGTCATTATCGGCACCATGTACCACTCCGTCGCTGTTTGAACGAATTAAAGTAATTGACATAATCTACCTCCTGGTTGGAATCTTCACTGTATTCTATTATAAAACAAAATAGAGATAAATGCAACTGATTTTATAAAAATCGATATATTATCTTTAACTTTTTTACTTATTTCACAAATAT
>JAZLJW010000192.1:0-7984 GCA_045597345.1 Treponemataceae bacterium | reverse complement strand
TTAAGTGAGTCCGAAGCGTTTTTCCCATTTTTGATGGCTGAACTCATCTTTCCGCTGCTTTCTACAACCGTTGCCATGGCGGTTTCAACCTTTTCGGTCAGTTTGCCCTGGTTAAGAATCAATTCCTTCATGGCGGCTGTGTTCTGTTCAGCATTTAAAGTTGTCTGCAGATTACTGTCAGCACCAATCTGCTGTTCCCGCAATGCACTGGTAATAGTCCGGGTAATTTCTACGTTTTTCTGAACGCTTTCTTCAATACGGTTAAACGATCCCTGGATAGACTGAATGGCATCAACACCGCCCTGAATACGGGACAGCATATCTTTCATCTTAACCTGAATATTTTTTGCACTTACTGCAGAAGAGGCAGCCAGTGAACGGACTTCATCTGCAACAACCATAAATCCTGCTCCGAATTCTCCGGCATGAGATGCTTCAATTGCGGCATTCATTGAAAGCAGGTTTGTCTGACTTGCAATACGTTGAATGGTGCGGACGATTTCTGCAACTTCGTTAGAAGCATCACGGATACCTTCTATGGCAGTTATTGCCTGTTTTACCGTTTCCCCTCCGGCCTCTGACGTTGCGCTCAGGTCTTTTGCAACAAAATCAGCCTGTTCTGTAACACCGGCAAGACTTCTGATATTTTCCGTCATCTCGGTCATGGAAGCTGAACTTTCCTGCATAGCAGCAGATTCTTCTATTACTTTGCTTTCTACGTCACGAACATTTCCAGACAGATTGGTAATATTGCCTTGGGTTTTCATGATTTCGATTTTCTGACGACTGCCTTCGCCTGAAATTTCCCCAAGAGAATCAGTCATTACCTTTAATGCAGAAGAAGCTTCTTCAACGATAGTCTGCAGTTCACGGGCAACATCAGCAACTCTGCCGGTATCATCCTGCATGGAAACGACAATACCACCGAGATTTTTCATTACTTCGTTGATATTTCCTTCCATCTGGCCAAAGTCATCGAATTGTTCGATATTCAGCAGTTCGTTGACATCACCATTTTTGATATCAGCAATACTTTTCTGGGTGCGTTCAATACGACGTCCCAGGATAACGATCATCGATACCAGAATGACTGTAGAGGGGAAGAAGATAAGCAGGGAACCTCTAATCATGGAAAATACTGTGGCAACAGAAGCTGCGGGATTATACTGAAATAGCAGACCGAATGGCAGCATGATGTAACAGATGCCGGTGAAGCAGGTTACTACGATGGTGGAAACTACCAGCGTAAAGGTAACACTTTTTCCTTTCTTGAATTCAGAAGGGTCGGTGATTTTCAGCATACGCCGGTATTTTGCAAACAGTATATTCGTAAAGTATATGACGTACACTGCAGCCAGACCACCGAATACTATCGCCTGAATTATAGCCATTGTCAGATGAATGATTGTGCCGCTGTAACTTCCGGCAAGAAATTTTGCAAGAACGGATGCAGAATTTCCTATGGCAAATCCAATAACGATACCAACAAGACTTATCATGTTGATTCTGTTATATGTTCCAATGACAGTCTGGCGTTCTTCAGGAGTCAAAGGGATTCCTGTTTCCTGAAATGTATCCATGATTTTCTGAAACGGACGGGTTACTGCATACACGCAACTGACAATAACAAGTACCAGACCCGTAGTAACACCTAAAGTTATTTTAAGTCCGCCGATGTATTGATCCGGCTTCAGCAGCAGGTACCGAACCTGGAACCAGCTGAGCAACAGAACTCCCGTATAGCAGACAACAGCAAATAGAATGAAATAACTGATAAATAAAGAAAGGCCTTTTTTTTGCATAACAATCTCCGCTGTAAATTGTAGCACAGGATTTTTTTTCTTCCTGATAGCGGTGTAATTTCACAAAAAGGCGTAAATTAATTCTACTGATGCGCGATTTTTATGGATTTTCTGAATCTGTCAGTAATTACGTGATTTTCTGTATTCCAAGGGGGTCATGCCGTATTCGTCACTGAACTGCTTACTGAATGCGCTGGGACTGGCAAAGGAAAATAATTCGGAGATGTTGGCAATGGTAAGATTAAGGTTATCCAAAGCATGATGTGCCTGACGAAGTTTTTCTTTCCGGATGAATTCCATGGGACGCATTCCCAGATCACGGCAGAACATATCGGATACATGATGAGGAGATCGTCCGCAGGCATCTCCCAGCTGTTCCAGAGAAATTTTATCGTGCAGGTGTTCCAGTATATACTCACAGCACAAACGAACCGGCAGACTGCATCCCTTCAGACGCCAGTCAGACATATTCTGACAGAATTCAAAAAGACACTCTCTTGTCAGTTCATAAATGGAGTCTATACTGTTAGAGGTATCAGCACTGCGGATAAATGCGTCGCTGATGCTCAAAGCAAGGCGTTCCGGTAAACCTGCATCAATGCAGCCTCTGGTAACCATAGTTACCGTTGCTACCAGATAGTATCGTGCCTGATGTATGGGATTTTCGGACATTCGCCCTATTTGGACAGGATGGTCTGAACGTTGCTGCATATCAAGGTATTCTGAAACTTGTTCAAGGTTTCCGCTGATAACAGCTTCAATCATCTGATTTTCAATTATTCTTGAAAATCCGTTCCATTCAGCTTTTTCACGAGCTTCATATACTTGTTGGATATATTCCCGGCGGACTTCGTTCACCGAATAATATGAATTTTCTGCCACCAACCAGCTCCCCTAAAATTTTCAGTAAAATCGTAAATATTTCAGTAATTCTATATAGTAAGTGTAAATTATCACTACTAAAATAACAAGTGATTTGGATAATGAGGTAGTTTTCTTTTTTACAAATTGGTTACCCATTTATCCGAAAAGAGGAGAAAAAATGAAAGAAGGAAAAACTTCGCTTGCTGAACGTTCAAGCTACGGCTTGTACTTCCTTGGTCAGAACATTTTCTACATGCTGGTAGCCATGTTCCTGACCCCTTACTACACCGATATCGGTATTGCTGCTGGTGTAGTTGCCATTATTGCACTGGTGGTAAAAGTTTGGGATGCCGTTAATGACCCACTGTTCGGTGCCATTATGGATAAAATCAAATTCAAGAAAGGCATCTTCATGCCATGGCTCCGTATCTCCCTGGTTGGAATTCCACTGGCTACCATCCTGATGTTTGCTGTTCCTAACGGTGCATCAATGACTGTAAAAGTAGTATGGTCAGTAATTGCCTACATGCTGTGGGATACTGCATACACCCTGTGTGACGTGCCGATTTTCGGTCTGGTAACCACTATGACTGATGTTCAGAATGAACGTACCCAGCTGAATGCTATTGGTCGTGTATGTGCAATGATTGCCATCATGATCGTTGCTTCTTCTATTTACAGTTTCCGTGCTGCTCTGGGTGGCTGGACTTCTACCGTACTGATTCTGTCAATCATTGGTGCCATCACCATGGTTCCTATCTGTTTCATCGCCAAAGAACGTGTAACTCCAAAAGAAGAAGATAAAGACCAGGATTTCTCTGTTGTTGATATCTGTAAATATGTAGTTACTAATAAATACCTGCTGATTTATTACCTGTCATTCCTGGCTTCCGGTACTCTGGCTCTGGGAAATGTATGGGGTATCTACGTTGCCCGCTACTGCTATGGTAATGAAGGAATTCAGACCATTCTGATGATGCTGGGTATGGCTCCAACCATCATTCTGGGTGCATTTGTACCAGTTATCTGTAAGAAAATGGACAAAATGACCCTGATGCGCATTGCTCTGGTTCTCAGCCTGGTAATGAACGTAGCCCGTTTTATTGTTGGTTATGATTCAATGACCAAAATCATCGTAATGTCTGTCCTGACCGGTATTCCTGGTGGTTTCACTGCTACCTTGATGTACATGTTCACTCCAGACTGTGTTGAATACGGTCACTTCAAATCAGGCAAAAGCATGCCAGCCATTACCTTTGCTACCCAGACCTTCTTTGTTAAGCTGTCTTCTGCACTGAATACTTCTTTTGGTGCAGCAGCCCTTGCATGGATTGGTTTTGTTTCTGGTGAAGGAGCTGCACAGGCAGAAGGCTTTGGTTCAAAACTGTGGTTTGCATTCTGTCTGTTCGCTATCCTCGCAAGTGTTGCTCAGCTGGTTATCCTGATTTTCTACAAACTGAACGATAAAGACGTACAGCTGATGGCTAACGCTAACTCTGGTGCAATCAGTCGTGAAGATGCTCTGTCACAGATGTCTCCAGCAATGCGCAAAGAATTTACCAAATAAATAATGAAATTACAGGACACTTCGACAATGAGCTTAGCTCAGTGGCGAAGTGTAGTAAAAAAAGCCCCCGGTACTCCATGTAGTTGAGCGCCGGGGTCTTTTTTTGCTACAGCAGGCTGGGCTGGTCGGGTTTTATATTGAAAACTACTTTTTCAGCTTCTTTCGTGGCCAGCCGCACACCCTGAGTCTTAACACCCTTTTCTTCGTAATCACCGGCATGGAACAACTGTTCGTTCTGTTTCTGACGTGGTTTCGGCTTGAATTTTACAAAGAAATCAAAGGCATCACGGGTATCAATATGCAGGACTTCTGCATCATCCGGAATGATGGAATAATCACGGTTCAGAATAAACTGAGTTATGCGGCACCGCTTTATTGACGGATATTTTGTTTCTTTATTGCGGAATATAACGGTAAAGAGTACGTTTCCCAAAGAATCTTTATCACTTAATCCGCAGTACCACATACCCTTATCAACAAACAGTTTTTCAGGAACATCACAGACATTGTACGTACCGTTTTTCCGCAGAATCAGAATGCGGTCAAAAGGAGATACTTTACAGATTTCCGTACCGCTGGAAACAGACGTTCCAAGGTATCCGGTCTTGCTGTCATACCGCAACGGCATATCCCGTTTTACTACTTCTTTAACATCAACGGCATCAAAGCTCGTAATCTGGGTCTTACGTGCCATAAATCCGGCTCCCAGTGCTTTTACTGCTTTATCCTCAATACCTTCAAGCCAGCTGATTGCATACTCTTTGATATGTTTCAGAAGTTTTGCAATTTCCTTTAAGCGGGCATTGATCTCTTTTACTTCCTGTCGGTTTTTGTTGATATCGTACAGGGAGATACGGCGGATGGGGATTTTTAAAAGATGCTCAACATCGTCGTCTGTAAGGGGGCGTATCAGTTCGGCGGCAAAAGGAATAAATCCGTCTTTTACCGCTTTATTTACGGCTTCTGCGGTTTTCATTTCTTCAATGGATTTATAGATACGCTCTTCAATGAAGATGCGTTCAATGGTGCGCAGATGCAGTTTTTCCGTAAGGGTTGCTTTTTCATATTCCAGTTCGTCGTGCAGAATTTCCTGCAGCTGACCTGCATGATGCTTGATAACATCAGTAGCTGTCATGACAACCGGCATGTTATCCTTAATGACCAGCAGGTTACAGGCAATATTCTGTTCACAGTCTGTGTATGCATACAGAGCATCAACAACATCCTGGGTATATACACCGCGCTGCAGCTTGATTTCAATTTCAACTTTATCAGTGGTGTAATCATCAATGGAGGATGCTTTGATTTTGCCCGATTTTGCAGCGGCTTCAATGCTGGCAATGAGCTGTTCACTGTTGGTGCCGGCAGGCAGTTCAGTAATGACTACCCGTTTGGGATCACTGGTATCAATTTTGGCTCGAGTCATGATTTTCCCAAGACCATCACGGTAGTCACTGACATCAATGATGCCGCCGGTCTGAAAGTCCGGGTACAGCTCAAACGATTCACCTTTCAGACAGGCTATTTCTGCTCTGATAACTTCCTGCAGGTTATGGGGGAGAATCCTGGTACTCATACCAACAGCAATACCTTCAGCTCCAAGAATCAATGGCAACGGCAGTTTTGACCGGAATACAACAGGTTCTTTTCCACGGCCATCGTAGGTAGGAACATAGTTGGAAATTGCCGGATTAAACAGGATATCACGGGCTAAGGGGCGGATACGGCATTCAATGTATCGGGCTGCTGAGGCTGTTGCACCGGTAAACAGGTTACCGTAGTTTCCCTGCTTGTCAATGAAGATCTCTTTATTTGCAAGAACAACAAGGGCTCCGTAAATTGAAGCATCACCGTGCGGGTGGTACTTCATGCACTGTCCGGCTACATTTGCTACTTTATGAAAACGACCGTCATCCATTTCGAAAAGAGTGTGGAGAATGCGGCGCTGAACTGGCTTTAATCCGTCGGTAATATCAGGAATGGCGCGGTCACGGATAACGTAACTGGCGTATTCCAAAAAGTTTTTGTCAAAAAGATTCTTTACATATGCCATACCGTACAGTATAGCAGACGCAGGCTCTTTAGTCTAATTTACTCAGTTACCGCTGATCAATGACAGACACTCAGATGCCGAAAGAGGTTTGGCATACAGATAGCCCTGAATGTAATCAGCCCCGGCTTTCTGAACCATATCGTTCTGTTCATCGGTTTCAACACCTTCCGTAAGGATATAGACCCCTGATGACTTGAACGAGTACATAAGGTTTTTAAGGAATTCGTAGTTCTTCGGGTCTTTTTCCATTGAAAGAACAAGAGAACGGTCAATTTTAATGGTACTGAAAGGCAGTGTGAGCACGTTGGCAAAGTTACTGTATCCGGTTCCAAAGTCATCAAGATAGAATCTGATGCCGGCTTCTGATAACTCCATCATATGTTCACGGATTGTATCAAAATCATCAATGAAGATGCTTTCAGTAATTTCCATGATGATATTCTGCGGTTTGATATTATATTTCTTTATGGTATCAAGAACCGTCCTGACGACATTATGATTCATCATCTGGTAAACAGAGAAGTTAACGCTTACAGCCTGCAGGGTGCCTTTATTTTCACTCAGGAATTTACAGATTTTTTCAAAGGCAACATTACCCAGTCGCTCAATAAGACCTTTGTTTTCTGCTACACGGACAAATTCATCGGGTCTGATGGTACCAAGCTTTGTATTGAACAGACGTGAAAGAGCTTCAGCATAAGTAAAGCGGCCCTCGTGAATTGACCAGATAGGCTGAAAGTATACCTGAAACTGATCTGAGTCAGGATTCAGTTCCTGCAGAAGAATTTCATAAATCTGATTATCCCGCACCTGCTGATTCTGATATTTTTCATCACACCAGATAATACGCTGCTTATTGTTCTTTGCAAACTGAATCAGGTTCGATGCCAGTTCCATAGCCTGGGCGTAGTTAACGGCATTTTCAGGAACAGAGAAAATTGCTGCCCGGATATCAACACGGAAAGTAAAATCATTATCAGACGTAAAGCTGGAACTTTCACGGATTACTCCATAAATTCGCTTTTGAATAAGGCGTTCTTTTTCGACAATGGCAGCATATCGGCCCCGGCCAAGGTAGTACACTTTTGTACCGAATGCCCCAGTCAGACGCTTGCTGAGCTGCAGATCAAGCTGTTTTAAAGTATCACCGTCAAGGGATTCAATTAAGTCGCTGTAATCATCAATGGCAAGATAACAGACATTGCCTTTCAGCTGATGTCCCAGTTCGCTTTCCAGATATTTTCCGGTAAACAACCCGGTTGCAACATCAACTTCGGCCAGTTCGCTCTGTACTGTCAGATAAATGAGCAGTATAGGGGCAAAAACAGCAGTTCCTGTCATGATGTACCAGTTGAAGAAAAACTGTACTGCCATAAGAGCGATGCTGATGAAGGGATACAGATAGAACACGGTTTTTATGTGTTTGGAAATCTTTTTCCGGTTATAGTACACCGTTGATAACTCAATAATCATATATATGCCGGTAATCAGGTAAGTAGCATTTTTCAACGGTCCGCGAATATATCCTGCTGCCGGGTCATACCGGAAAAGCCAACCGGTCCAGAAGTTACTGATAATCAGCAGGAGAAATGCTGCAAAAGGTATAGCTACACTCAAACTGTAGATTGTTTCGTGACGGTGGTTTGAACTGACAAAATAGTAGGAATAGATGATGAACAGATATGGTGTAAGGGTAAG
>JAZLJW010000191.1:0-2393 GCA_045597345.1 Treponemataceae bacterium | reverse complement strand
AATGGATAAGGTTGCTGAAAAAGAATACGAAGACCCTTTTAAGGGTAGCAAGTAATACCAACGGCCTTTTAAGGGCCAGCGGGTGATAAGTTGCAATAGGCTTGAACGTAAGTGAAAGCTTGGGACTTAAGTCTCAGCTTGGGGACCTAGCCTTATAGGCTAAGTGCAAACCACCCCTTTGAGGGGTGGTTATGATTATATGTACGCAGTGGGCTTGTCGAAAGGGTGAGGACATGTTTGTTCTCTTAAAAAGATATTCATGATAGTATGCAGACAGAGGTTATTATGAAAAAAATTGCTCATTTCTGTATCGTGTTGTGTGCAGCACTTTTCGTTTTTTCATCCTGTGCGACTACTGATTCTGCTGCGAATACAACAGTTGAAGAATCTTCAGTTATTGCAATTCCTGTTGTAGCAAAGCCTTTTACCCATGATATGTATGCTGATGCCCCTGCCAGCGTACGTGATGCCATTGCCCGCTGTGATGCATTGATTGCAGATGCAAAATACCGTTCTGCCCGTGCTGCTCTTTCAGTAGATGAAGAGCTTGGTAAAGATGAAGATTATATTCTGTATAAACGGATAGAGGTTATCACCAACTATTTCAGCTTCAGCATGATGCATACCATGTTTGATATTCAGGATTTCAACAGTTTCGATGAACTTCTGGAATACCGCCACAACATTTCGTATGGAAATCAGGATATGTCGTTCAGCCTTACTTTTGGTGAAGGACCTGAGTCATGGATTGATGACTACGAAGCAGAATACGGCAAAACTCCTCGTACTGCTCTTGCCCGCGCCCAGTACTATTTTGATGTTTCTCAGCGTTATGGTGACCAGTGGCTGAGACCGTATGATGAACTGCTGGAACTTGCATATGAAAACTACAAGGAAGCTATTGCCGGCGGTTTTTATGATATGGTGGCGTTGGAACGGTTCGGTGAGTCTGCTCTGTACTCTGCTCATGATGAAGATGCCTATGCTGTTTATAAAGAATTAACAGAGTATGTACCTGATCACGGAAACTACTGGTTTAACCTGGCTGTCAGCTGTGCCAATATGAAAGCAAACTACGCAGAAGGTATTGATGCCTGCCGGATGGCCATCCAGTATCCAGAAGAAAATATCGGTTACCAGATGGATTATTACCGGTTGCTTTCTGATTTGTACTTCAAATCAGGAGATTTGAAAGGTGCTGAACAGGCACTTGTTGATTTGACTGTTGCTATGCCAAATCAGCCATATGCTTTTATCTGCCTTGGCGAGTTCTATTTTGAAAAGATGGATAATACCAGCAAAGGTACTGATGCTCTGTATACTGCCATTTCGACAGAGTTCGTGAACTATAATGAATACACTACGCTGTGGGACTTAGGTAACTATCTGTTTGGAATTGACCACGAAGAAGAAGTGTTTGATCTTACAAAAAAGGCAAAAAAACTTTTCGCCGGTAATGATAGTGCAGTAGGTTTTGCCTGGTGGGTAGAGACCCAGGCTTATTATTCTATGGACAATATTCCAAAAGCCCGGGAAGCAGCAAAAGAAGCCCGTGACCTTTTCCAGAAAGCAGGTCCTACAGAGTTATATTCAGCTGCATTCAGATTCTTGTCACAGACTGGACTCTGATTTTTAACGAGTGTGACAGAGTATGAAACACATTTGTATTGTAATTGTTGAAATTGTAGCCATTGTGTTTTTGCTGGCAGCCTGTCTGTCAGGCCCATCGCAGGCAGATTCCATTGCAGAACCTGAATCGGCTCAGACAACACTGCCAGATGCAGAAATTACCGTATCAGATAGAGTTGAAGGTATCACTGGTACTTGGTACATAACTGATGCTGATGGTTGGATTCCTGCTGAAGATGGCTTGCATATCCCTGCGATAGTCTTTGATGATGACTATGCAGCAGTGTATACGGGGCTTAATTCTCTTCTTGCCGGTTATACGGTTGATATGGTTGCCCAGACTCTGAAGTTTGACACCTCTGGTCCCATGACATTAGTTGCGGGTACGGATCACCAGATGCACTTTGAATCAGCTCTGCTGAAAGCACTTCCTCAGGTAACATCATTCGTTATTGATGAAGCCGACGGCATTCTGGAACTGTTCGATTTCGAAGAAACCCTGCTGATTGTCCTGGAACGATAATAAAAACCGGCACGGATGCCTTCCTGACAGCCACCAGGGATGGCGGCCTGACTCCACGTAGTTTTACGCAGTAAAACTACAAATAAAAAACCGGCACGGATGTGAAGTGCACCCCAGAAATTGGACACTTTAACTAGGCTGATTTTAAGGACTGATTCCTAAACTGTATAGGGGTCAGTCCTTTTAATTTTACCTTGATTCTTTTTTCATTGTACCAGGACAAGTATTCAATCAATTCACT
>JAZLJW010000190.1:0-10026 GCA_045597345.1 Treponemataceae bacterium | reverse complement strand
AGTGTTTCTTTATCAACGTTATAACGCTGAGAAATAACATCACGTTTCAGATTGAAGCGGTGTTTATACATGTGACGAAGGTGTGCAATTACTTCGTTTGCAAATACTTCGCCACCCGGACAAGCAATAATCGAAAGATTTGTTGGCTCGGAATATGGCATGTAATATAGACCTCTCATAACAGTAGTAGAACTGTTAGTATAGAACGTGATATTTTTACCACGGAACAATAAAAACTTCAAGGCAAGCGCAAAGTTTTCATTTATTTTCAAAGAGTTTCCATTCCCTAATGATGTATACTTGACGAAAGCATACCCATTTGATATTATGACGCACTAGCTAATCAGTACATTACTTGTAGGAAGGTTTTTCGATATGTCTAGAAGATGTGAAATCTGTGGAAAAGGCTCTCTGAGCGGAAATAAAGTATCTAAATCAAAGAACCGTGTTCGCCGCACATGGAAGCCAAACATTGTTGAAGTTAAAACTGAAATTGGCGGTACTACCTGCACCGTTAAAATGTGTACCCGCTGTCTCCGCAGTGGCTACGTAACTAAAAAGGTTTGATCTCCAACTGCGTTTGACAACAGGCTGTAATCCTCTTTGAGGATTTTGGTCTACTGCAAAAGCGCCCCGACCGGATATGTGATGCAATCCGTGTACGAGGGCGTTTTTTTTTGCGGTTGACTTTGTTTATAGATGGATCGTAGAGGTGTTTCATATGACCATATCCTGCATTGCAGCATGTGCTTCTGGTAATGTTATTGGCAATAACGGGTGTATTCCGTGGACTATTACGGGTGAGCAGAAGCGGTTTAAAGAACTGACGGTAAACCATGTGGTAATTATGGGGCGGCGAACGTATGAAGAAATTGCAGCAAAATTAGGTGGACCTTTACCTCATCGTACCACAATCGTTCTTTCAACCTTCTATGATAGCGCCACCACGACCGGTTGTTACGAATCCTCGGAACTTTACTTTGCCAGAACGGTCAATCAGGCGTTGGAGCTTGCGTCAGGATTAATAAAAAGTCCTTCAGAAGAAATATTTATTGCGGGTGGCGAGTCTGTCTATAAGGCATTTCTTCCCCATGCGCACTATCTGTATCTGACAGAAATTGATGCAGAAATTCCAGGCGATACCTTTTTCCCGCAAATTGATACTGCACAGTGGAGCAGAACGGTTATTTCTGAACATGAGGCGGAATTCAGATACCGATACGTTACCTGGAAACGTATGTACAATTCATGACATAATACGGTTTATTGTCATTTTAATTTCGAAATACTATACTATCATTCAGATAAAAAACTGTCTGAATACGCGGTGTGCTATTATGCGGAATGCTGTCTTTGCTGAAGAAGGTCCGGCGACAGTACGACACCGATTGTTACATTCAGCACCTTCAAGAAATAAAAAGAGATAAGAGAGGAAAGATTTATGGAACAGAGTTTTGTTATGTTGAAACCTGGTGTTTTGAATCGCCGCATTGTTGGTGAAGTTGTTTCCCGCCTTGAAAAAAAGGGACTGAAACTGGTTGGCATGAAACTGATGCACATTACTCCTGAGCTTGCAGAGCAGCATTATGCTGAACATAAGGATAAGAGCTTTTTTGCTGACCTGCAGAGTTACATTACCAGTGGTCCGGTTGTAGCCATGGTATGGGAAGCAGAAGACTGTGTAGCTACTGTACGCCGTCTGGTAGGGGCAACAAAAGTAGCTGAAGCTCTGCCAGGTACTATTCGTGGCGATTTTGCGCTGCATACAAATCTGAATATTATTCATGCTTCTGATTCACCAAAAAGCGCTGCTCGGGAAATCGGGCTTTTCTTTAAACCTGAAGAAATCATCAGCTGGGAAGATCAGGCTTCACAGTGGTATTAATCAGAAAAAAACATCCTGTTTTTTTCTGATTTGCAGTTTGCTGGCGCAAACTGCGAGCTTTGTGGTCGCCATCCGTGGCGACCGGGAAGTTTGCTGACGCAAACTGTTCTGCTTTTCAGTCGCCATCCGTGGCGGCAGGCTTAAAAAAAGGAGTACATGTATGAACTCAACAATCGGTGTAATTGGGGGTGGTGCCTGGGGTACTGCCATGGCTCATGCGCTTGCAAAACCAGGTAACCAGGTAACAATCTGGGCTCTGGAGCAGGACGTTTGTGACAGCATTAACAATGAACATGAAAACAAGCGTTTTCTGCCAGGATATCCATTATCTGAAAATGTAAAATGTTCAAATAATCTGCAGGAAGTAGCTGCTGATAAAGAATTCCTGATTTTTGCCAGCCCGTCACTGTATCTGGCAAAAACAGCAGCTCAGCTGAAGGATGTTCAGAGTATTAAAGACGGTACCACCTGTATCGGTGTACTGACCAAAGGTTTTATTCCCTCAGAAAATGGTCCACGGCTTGTTCTTGAAGAACTGGAAAGTGCTCTTCCTGAATGGTATAAAGGCTGCTGTGTGTATATTGCTGGTCCCAGTCATGCAGAAGAGGTTGCAATGGGAAAAATTACCGGTCTTATTGCGGCCAGTGAAAATCCCAAAAACTCTATTAAGATGCGTGAATTACTTCGGGAAGGTGGCCTTATGGCATTCTCAAGTTTTGACGTTATTGGCGTACAGGTTTGCGCTGCTGCAAAAAATGTTATTGCCTGTGTTTTTGGGTGTATTGACGCCATAGCTGAAACATCAGATCTGTTCGGCGATAACACAGAATCCCTTGTTCTTGCTGCCGGTCTTAACGAAATTCAGACCTTGGGATTTGCCATGGGTGCAACGCATTCTGAAACATTTACCAGTATTTCCGGCGTAGGAGATCTGGATGTTACCTGTCGGTCAAAATTTGGACGCAACCGTCGCTTCGGTCATGATATAATCAATAAGAATATCCTTGCTCCTTTTACGAATCTGGATGACCTTATTGCCCGCATCAGCGAAATAGGATATCTTCCTGAAGGTGCTGTTGCCTGTAAATATGTACATCAGATTTCTGAAGCAAAAAATCTGAAGCTGCCGTTGTGCGACGGTCTGTACAGAATATTAAATAAAGAAATTGAACCTCTTGATCTTTTGAAAGAGGTATTAAAGTAGGAGTCTCCCATGCTGGAAAAACTGACCAACACCTTTTCTGATGTTTTCAGAAACATTACCGGTAAATCAACCATTACCGAGAAAAATATCGAAGAATCCGTTGAAAAAATCAAAATGGCATTGCTTGAAGCAGATGTTAACCTTCGGGTTGTACGTCGCTTTGTAAACAGTACCATTGAAGAAGCAAAAGGCGAAAAGGTTCTGCGTTCAGTGGATCCAGGTCAGCAGTTCATTAAGATTGTATATGACAAGCTTGTTGCGCTGCTGGGTGATACCAAAACTGACCTTAAACTGAAAGGTCCTGATACTCAGTCAGTTATACTGTTCCTTGGTCTGCAAGGTTCCGGTAAAACTACCAGTGCCGTAAAACTTGCTGCCCGTTTAAAGAAAGAAGGCCGCCATCCATTGCTGGTAGCCTGTGACTTGGTTCGTCCTGCAGCTATTGATCAGTTGTGTGTAAATGCAGCTAAAGCTGACATTCCGGTATACAAGGAAGATATTCCGCTGCCAGGTACTGCAAGAGATGCAGTACGCATTGCCAAAGCCGGTAAAGACTATGCCAAAAAGAACGGCCTTGATATTGTAATTGTGGATACTGCTGGTCGTATGCAGATTGATGATGGCATGATGAAAGAAATTGCCGACATCAAGGATGTGCTGAAACCTGATGAAGTAATCCTGGTTGCAGATTCTATGACCGGTCAGAATGCGGTAGAAATTGCAAAGGCTTTTGATGAGGCATTGCAGCTTACCGGTGTAATCCTTACCAAGTTTGACTCAGATGCTCGTGGTGGTGCAGCAATCTCACTTAAAAGCATTACTGGTAAACCTATCCTGTACATTGGTACCGGTGAAAAAATTGAAGACTTTGAGCCATTCCATCCTGAACGCATTGCCAGTCGTATTCTTGGCATGGGTGATGTTGTTTCGCTTGTTGAAAAAGCTCAGGAAACCATTGATATCGAAGAAGCTGAAAAACTGGCAAAGAAAATGCAGAGTAATGAATTTACCCTGCAGGATATGCTTGACCAGCTGCAGCGTGTAAAGAAAATGGGTTCCATGCAGAGTCTTCTGGAGATGATGCCTGGTCTTGCCGGTCAGCTGCAGGATACTGATATTGATACCAGTGGTATGAAATTGCAGGAAGCCATTATTCTTTCCATGACAAGAAAAGAGCGTGAAAATCACCTGATTATTGGGCCCAGCCGTCGAAAACGTATTGCAAAAGGCTCTGGTACTTCAGTTGCAGATGTTAACCGTCTCATCAAACAGTTTGAGAAAACACGGCTTGCCATGAAGAAAATGAGTAAAAATAAAGGAATGCAGGCAAAACTCATGTCCCAGATGGGTAATATGGGTGGATTTGGAATGTGATATAAAAAAGGCTGCCGTTCGAACGAAGGGCAGCCTTTTTTTGTTAGTGGTTATGCAATATCAGCGGCGTTTTTCAGAAGCACTCTGACAGCCGATGCACAGGAAAGCGTAAGGAATTGCTTCCAGACGTTCCTGAGGAATGCGTTTCCCACATTTAAGACAAAGACCATACTTACCCTGATCAATACGTGCCAGTGCATTGTCTATCATTTTCATACGGTTCAAGTCTTTAGCCCCTAATGCTTCAAGCATTTTACGGTCTACAGCATCAGAAGCAACATCAACTTCATCTTTTGCATCTTTATCATCTACAAGGGCTCTAAAATCGTCGCTGTTGGCCATAAGTTGGTTAAGGATTTCCTGCTTCTGGGCAAGCAGCTCATCTTTCATTTTTTTTGTAAATTCATCAAGTTCCATAAATAAACTCCCACTTTTTTTAACACCAGCCAATGAAACCCGGTTAGCTGGCAGCGCTGTGTTGACAAACAAGCGCGTAAACTTCTAGAATTATATGCATGAAATCATAAAAAAGCAAATATTTTTTTATTGATTTCTCAATCGACTTGGAGGAAATGTGGCCAAAGAAGAAGCTATTGAGGTAGAAGGTATTGTAAAAGAGGCTCTGCCAAACACTATGTTCCGTGTTGAGCTGCAGAATAAACACGTTATTCTTGCTCACTTATCAGGAAAGATGCGCAAGCATTACATCAGAATTGTACCCGGTGACAGCGTAAAAGTTGCTCTGTCTCCCTATGATTTGAACCGGGGACGTATTATCTTCCGCGAACGCTAAGCATTCTGGCAGTCTGTCTGCAAAAAACGAAAAACACCCGCGTAATGCTGAGGTGTTTTTTTTTGCAGTCATGAGTTATATCTGGCTGTCATCGTCAACATAGCCATTGGGGGACACGATAATGCCGATCGATTTGATGGCACCTATGGCTCCGTTTATGATGGCACTGATGCACAATATAGGCCCAATGGGGAATATGAACCAGGTATAGCGGATGAGAAAAATACCTAAGATAAACGAAAGGACATTTCGCAACAGCATCAGGATGCCGTCTCTACGCGTCCTGGGACGTCGGGAACGGTGATAGGTCTGCTGGTTAGTGTTTCCATATTGTCTGTAATCAGAAGAGCCGTCACTACTCCATGTATAGGTGTATCGTCGTGCTCCGGAATCCTGTCCGCCAGATCCGGCTGATTGTCCAAACCAGTCCCAGAATGGATCTGCATTGGAATTACCGGCATGGGACTCTGTTGTGCCATAACGGTCATATTGTGCCCGCTTTGCTTCGTCACTGAGAATACTGTAGGCTGCACCGATTTCCTTGAATTTTTCTTCTGCGCTTTTGTCATCAGGGTTTGTATCAGGATGGTACTTTACAGCAAGCTTTCGGTAGGCTTTCTTTATTTCTTCCTGAGTAGCTGTTTTGGAAACGCCAAGTACTTCGTATAAGTCCTTCATCATTCGCCTTTTGTTTTTTCTCTGATTAAAACCCAGGTGGCACCTTTTCCGCCACCAGTTTTATCTGGATGTCCTGATTCTCCCAAACGATAATCACGTTCAATAAAATGCCGTACTGTGGCTGCCAGAACAGGGCCATCTTCTGAATGGTTTCCTTTGCCGTGAATAATAAGGATTTTCTTTAATCCACGACGACAACATTCTGAAACAAAATCCTGCAGCCTGATAACTGCTTCATCCTGGGTGAGACCGTGCAAGTCAATTTGCGCTTCGCAAGGCATAGCATGCAGATAAGAACGGTCAAGCTGTTTTTCCCGCTGAATACGCTCTTCTTCCTGTGCATCTTTATCGATTACACCATATTGACGCATCCATAGCGTCATCGGATCTATTTTTGGCTGTACTGCTTTTTTCCTCTGTTCAGGTACAATTGAAGATACTTTTTCTTTGTGAGTGGGAGCATTGGGGTTCTTGTTTCGCCATTCGCTTCCATTAGTCTTCTTTTTGTCAGTACTCTGTGATTTCTGTTCGGCTTCCCACGAGTTCAGTATATCGCCAAAATCCATGGACTTCTCCTTAATTGAGCCTCCGCGGCAGTGGCGACGGCAACACATTTTCCATAATAATAATGTATCAATGAATCAATGGTAACGTCTATATTATTCTGGCAGACAATCATTTTTGTGAATCCAGACTAATCCGGCATTATCTGTCTGAATACAATACCAGTCAGCCGATTCTTCCATAATGCGTACCACGGTTCCTTCGGTGATATGAAGAATAGTATTTGACTCGTCTTCAGGTATGGTATGGACATTTGTTTCAAGGCAGACACCATATTGAGGTGCTGCAAACCAGAGAGCAGGGAAAAAGGCTGCTATACCCACTGCAAAAAGTATGCAGCTGAGAATAAAAATAACTTTTCTGTGGTGTTTTGATAAAAGAACGATACCAAAAGGCAGGAGTATCAGACTGCTGAGTATGATGATACCGCTGATAAAAAGTATAAGATGCAATATGCTTTTCCGGTTTTTGATGGCAATCCATTGCTCTTCAACGGTTATTGCTGCAGTGGTTTCCTTTTCGTTAAGGCTGATTTCGATAATCGGGAAGTCTTCATATGCTGATTCCAGAAATTTGTCCATGGCTGTCAGATTCTGTTCCTGTGCTTCGCCGGCTGATAAACGGGGGGGGAGTACGGTAACGACAGGAGAAGGAGAAACAACAGTTTGCTGAACACCCGCATAACTTCTCATTAATGCAGTAATGGCCGGCAGTGTCAGTGTGCCCTGTGACAGAGGGATAATTTCGTAGGCAGCGATAGGGTACTGGTCTGTAGAAAATCCACCGGTTTTTATGGGAAGCGGCGATTTGTACTCTTTTAACCGGACAATATAGTTTTCACCCAGTTGTGCAGCAAGATCAGTAAATTCCGAGAAAAAGTGTGCAGATACTTCCATTTCAAATGGCTCTGAAGCATATACGGTCTGCGGGTAGTTGAGAAACAGTTCTGGGGCAAGGGTAATCGGATTATCGTATACCGTTATACGCTGAAAGGGTATATAACTCCAGGTCCAGTCGATACGTGCAGCAAGTGAACGAATCTGATAGGTGCCACTTTTTGTAAAACGGAAGTTGAAGGTAATCTTGGTAGACCGTTTTCCGTTTTCAATTATTTCCTCTTTTGTACTGGAAATAAGTGCTACATTGTCAGGAGTTGACTGCAATGTAGTATCTATGCGGGATGGAGCATAGCCGGGAACTATCAGGGTAAATGCGCATGTTTCCCCGGCAAAGCAGTATTCCTGCTCTGGTCGTATCATTAATGAACGCCAGATGTTTTGAGCCTGAACAGCCTGAACACCCAGAAAGAACAGGGCTCCTGTTACGAGCAGTCTTAGTAGTCGAGAACCTGATTTGATTCTGTTTGCGTTTCCGGTGAAATCCATCTGTTTTGTTCAGACTCCTTGATAACTGAAAAAATTACATCGTTTAAGGCTGCTTCATGTTCAGATTCTGATACCGGAATCATCTCCTGCTTTGCCTCATTTTTACTTGTGGTATTCTGCCGTAAAGACAGTTCCAGGTTTATTTTAGCATCAACACTGGTACTGTCCTGCAGCAGGGCTGTTTTAAAGCAGTATGCAGCCTGCTCGAAATTTCCTTTCTGGTACTCTATGATACCGGCGTTGTATGCAGCTGCAAACAAAATTTCATTCGGTGCATCAGGGACAATTTCTTTAAACCGTTCCAAAGCAGAATCCTGTTCGTTCTGCATGACATAGGTTGTTGCAAGACCATACAGTCCATATTGGGCTGTTGCTGTGTCGTTGGTTTGCTGTGCATCTTCCAATACGGAAAGAAATCCTGCAGTTGCTTTCTGGTACTGTTTTTGGTGCCAGAGTCGGGTACTGTTAAGAACGGACATCCGTTGATTCAATGAGGCAGTACATCCATCGAGTAACGGTAGTAGTACACTCATGAGCAGTACGGCCGTTTTTGCCGTATGGCCTGATTTAGATTCGGGAATATGCAGCTCTGAAAAAAGAAATCCAGCGATAAAGAATAATAACGCCAGTAAAAGGAATGTGCGGTATTGTTCTATATCTTCCACTCGGTATCCGGTTTGTGTACTGTTCGGTCCATTACCTGAAATCAGTTTTACGATGGCAGCTGCAGATCCTGTTTGATAGGCAGGAATGTACCATACCAGCTGAGTATGAGTCAGTGGCAGTTCTTCTTTAGCAGCTTCTACTACAGAACTGAGTAATTCTGACCGTAATGCAGTCTGAACAGTGGTTTTACCGTCTCCGGCAAGAACAGTAGATTCCGTTTCAGAGCCAAATCCGGCAAAAATTACGGTGATTCCGTACTTTGCAGCATCAATAGCTGCTTTCTGCAGATTACTGTTGGTCGTTTCATCTCCATCAGTAAAAAGAACTATCGTCTGCCGATAGTTAGACTGTAATGGAAATGACTTTATTGCCGTTTCAATACCACTGCCAAGATTACTTCCTGCAGCAGTGATCATAGCAGGTGAAAGTTGACTGATCAGGGATCTGGTAGGTACCTGATCTTCAGTCAATGGTACTGCGGTAACGCCACTCCCTTTTGCAATGACGGTAGAAATGGAAGTTCCTTCAAGGTGATCAAGCAGTGATGTTGCATAGGTTTGTGCCGCTTCGAGCCGTGTTACACCAGGTAAATCAGCAACATCTTCAGCCATCATGCTGTAGGAAATATCAAAAACGAAGGATACTGCACTTCCATTGGTGTGTACGGGAACCTGCCGTGTTCCCCATACCGGATCACAAAGCGCTATGATGACACAAGCGTAGGCAAGACTCCAGTTTATTATGCGTGCAACAAGACGTGTTTTCAGTGAAAGCGATCTGCTTCTTTTTCCTGTATAGTTCACCTGGACCATGGATTTGGTCAGTCTTTTATACCGTACCCAGGCAGTAACGGCAGCCGGAATAAGGGCCAGAAGAAGAACAAGGTGATACGGTTGTCTGATGTGCGTAAGAATGGTCATATCAGCTCCTTCAAGTATACCCGCCTGATGAACCAGGAAACCAGTATGCAGGAGGTTGCAATCAACAGAAAGAACCGGTGATAGCTGGTTGCAGTATTCTGTAACTGGTATGACTGTGCAACCGCTTCTTTCTTTACTACAGAATTAATGGTGTCATACAGGGTTCCTATGGATTCAACCGTAAAGCTGGTTCCATTTGCTGTTGCTGCAATCGTACTGAGAAAACTGCTGTCAAAATGAGAATCCAGATAGCCCGAATACACTTTTCCCGTAATCGGGTCAGTATATTCAACGGGTACATTACCCTGAGTTCCCAATGCAACGGTGTATACGGAAATATTGTTGCTTGCAGCAAGCTTTGCCGCCGTTACCGGATGAATAGCTCCGCTGTTATTTTCGCCATCAGTTAAGAGAATGATGCATTTTTGTGGCGCTGTTGACTTTGCCAGATGGTACACTCCAGTTGCGAGCCCTGTCCCAATAGCAGTTCCATCGCCCAATTCTCCAACATGTAACTCATGAATCCGTTTCAGAAAGTGTTCAGTATCCTGTGTCGG
>JAZLJW010000189.1:0-1205 GCA_045597345.1 Treponemataceae bacterium | reverse complement strand
CCATTCAGCGCCGTACTGATCGTACTTTCGATGGTATTCCATGCCGTACTAAGAAAAGAAGAAATCGCACCGACAACTGTCGTAACCACAGATTTTATTCCATTCCACACCGTACTGAACATGGACTTAATTGCATTCCAGATCGTAGTTGCAGCCGATTTCATGCCATTCCATGCACTGCTCAGAAAAGATCCGATTGCGCCAACCACTGTAGTAAATACCGATTTAATCCCATTCCAGATCGTACTGAAAAAAGATTTGATAGCATTCCAAACAGCCGTTGCTACGCTCTTTATTCCTTCCCATGCAGCCTTCAAAAAATCTCCGATTGCTTTCGCTGCAGCAGAAGCAATCTCTTTGATACTCTCCCACAGGTCAATCCAGAACTGCCTGAACTTCTCATTCGTATTCCAAAGATAAATAAATGCTGCCACCAAAGCCGTGATTGCCATGATGACTAACATGATCGGATTCGCCGCCAACACCGCATTGAATGCTGCAAAAGCAGTCTTTGCTGTATTGATCGCTGCCGCAATCTTCGGTGCCAACGTCATAATCGTACCAATTGCAGAAACCACTTTACCGATTACGATCAAAACTGGTCCCAGCGCAGCCGCTACAAGTGCAATCACAACAATTACCTTCTTAATTGGCTCCGGCAATCCATTCAGGAAATTCACTACTCCCTGTAATGCTTTCACAATACTTGTCACAGCCGGAAGCAATAACTCACCAAAAGAAATCGCCAGCTCTTCCAAAGCCGACTTTAAAATCGTAAGCTGTCCCTGCAGGTTATCGTTCATGGTATCTGCCATTTTCTTCGCAGATCCATCACAGTTATCGATCGCACCGGACAGTTTATTGATATCCTCTTCCCCGGCATTCATAAGTGCCAGGAAACCAGACATCGCATTTTTTCCAACCAATGTTTCCGCCGCCGCAGCCTTTTCAGATTCACATAATCCAGAAAATGCTCAGTCCACTCAGTATTCCACTTAAAAGTAAAACCAAGCCCATCGTGCGTTAAAAGGCTGGTAACCTTAGAGTGAGGAACTGCAGCGTCTGCAACCATGATGATACCGGGATTACGCTGTGTTATGATGCTGTTTAGATGTTTTAAAAACTGAATGGCATCCAGATTGTCAGTCCCCCCTTGAGGATTGAGCGCATGTTTGCCTGTAGCCTTATCAAGATCAAGATAAAGC
>JAZLJW010000188.1:0-2844 GCA_045597345.1 Treponemataceae bacterium | reverse complement strand
GAGTACTGCTTTTATCCGTGAAAAAAGCGCCATCATGCCAAAGGGCTTTGTCACATAGTCATCGGCCCCTGCATCAAGACCGGTTACCACATCGTATTCTGTATCCTTTGCAGTCAGCATGATGACCGGAATCGATGCATAGTCAGGCGTCTGCCGTATTTTTTTCAGTACGGAAATACCGTCTTCTTCCGGCAGCATAATGTCTAAGAGAATCAATGGAGGGCGGGTTGTTTTCAGTTCCTGCCACAGTTCGGATGGGCGTTCAAACCCGGTACACTCATAGCCTTGCGTTGTCAGGGTGTAGGCTATCAGCTTACGGATACTGGCATCGTCTTCTAGAATAAAAATCATATTCATGAGTGTAATCCAACAGGATAAAAAGACAATGGCAGGAGTGTTAAATCTATGTAAAAAAACGTCCGGTAAAAGTCAGGTTATTTCTTTTTGCGTCCTGATTCTTCCAGTTCTTTTTCAAAGGCTTCCGGATTTTTCA
Organism: Treponemataceae bacterium; assembly: GCA_045597345.1. GTDB lineage: Bacteria > Spirochaetota > Spirochaetia > Treponematales > Treponemataceae > Treponema_I. Next base: position 2,351 of record JAZLJW010000188.1, on the reverse strand, counting down.
GGTAGTAGTCCTGGTGATAAGTTTCGGCTTCGTAGAAGTTCCGGAATTCTTCCAGGGCAATGTACACCTTCTTGCCTGATGAAGCTTCCAGTGCTGCAATTTTTTTCTCTGCAACTTGTTTTTCTTCTTCACTGGTGTAGTAAATGGCAAGGGTATAGGAGTGTCCCCGGTCAATGAATTGGCCGTCTTTGTCAAATGGGTCTACGTTGGCAAGAAAAATATCTACCAGTTTTTCATAGCTTACTTTTTCCGGGTCGTATTCTACGGCAATGGTTTCCCGGTGGGTGGTCTTCTGTTTTTTCACATCCATGTAGGTAGGATTTACTTCGCTGCCGCCGGAATAGCCACACAGTGATTTTTTAGCCTTGTACATTTTGAAAATAGGAGTGATGCACCAGAAACAGCCGCCGGCAAAATACGAAACACGCAGGTTTTCATTTGTAATCCGCTCTGCCTGTACCTCATCTGTCAGGTGACTGCTCTGGTTGGCGTGTACTACCAGTGTGCTGCCGTCGGTAATCTTCCATTCGTGGATGCCGGTATCCGTGGTGCCGAAAAAGGTGGTACTGTCTGCTGGAGAGCCAGTCAATTTCTGGTAGAATTGATTGATTATACCGCCGTGGGTGATAATGGCCACGCAGCAGTTGTCTCCGGCATCCTTCTGTTCATCGAGAATCTTATGAAGCACACTGGAAGCCCGCTTCCGGACATCGGCAGTGCTTTCAATGCCGTATTTCGCTGGATTGGAATCCGTATCAGGATAGTTTTTCTCAATGTATCCGAATGCGTGACCTGCCAGAATACCGTTATTCCATTCCATCAGATCATCGTCATAGGTTATGTCCGCACCGGTGGCGGCAGAAAGTTTTTCTGCAACGGCCTGGGCACGGCGCAGGGGGCTTGCGTAAATTTTCTGCACCTTCCAGTGATTCTTTACGTAAGCACTTAGAAGGTCTGCCTGTTTCTCACCCACATCGGTTAAGGAAAAGTCAGCTCTTCCTTCGTGAACTTTCAGAATATCGGCTTCTGACTGGCCGTGTCGGATGATAAGCAGTGTCATGGTACTTCCTCATAGATGTTTTTGTATACGTAACGATAGTTGACAGGCAGAGATGTTACAGAAATATACACAAAATCGTCCTGATTGTCATTCCGTTGAAATATCAGAAATAACGCATCTGCCGTCTTTTGTTCGGATTACGGTTACTGCAGTTTCAATGGACAAACCGTCAGCAGTAATCTGTATATAGGTGCTGCAAGGTATGTCCTGACTTATTTTCAGCTTTATGGGGCCCGTATTGGTCACGTACAGCGTCCAGTTTTCCAGACTGCCGTATCTTGAGGCCAGTTCTGCTATCGACTGTTCATCGAAATCGGTTAAATAATCGGCAAGATAGTCCTGGTAGTCGGTGGTTCCTGAAAGCAGGGACACAAAGAACGCTGCCGCTGCCTGTCCTGGGTCTGAAGGACTTGGAGTCTTCCAGTAAGAAAGGTCATCGGTGCTTGAAACAGCGATGACTTCATCAGGCAGTCTGTATTTGGTGGTGTTCCGGCAGTTGAACGCATGGAGAAATTTGTACACCAGAGGTGCAGTAACGCCACCAACTTCCAGTTTCCCACTGGGGACCGGTTCCAGTGTTCGTTGCCGACGCACTGACACAGGACGATAGGGCAATGACAGCTATGATACAGATGATGGTGGGTATGAATCGGTGGTTCATAGAGAGAGTTCCTTTTGAGATATGTGTTTTTTAGTTGGTTACCGTTCCGGATTCACGTACCGGTTCCGTTTTACGGTTGCCTTGCCGTACTGAATGGCTTCTTTGGGGCACCGGTTGATGCAGCTGCTGCATTTGGAACAGGTATCTTTGGTCCACTGGGGTTTACCGTCTTTCAGAACGATAACCTGCTGGGGACAGTTTTTCTGGCATATACCGCAGCCAATACAGCGGTCGTCGGCATAAAACTTAGCCGTTTTGTTGCTCAGTTTGTATCCGGCACCTACCAGCTGTGAAAGAATCGTACTGTTCCCGACTTTCATGGTTTTCCGTGCTGCCATGTCGTTGGTAATGGCGGTAAGTTTTTTTCCGGCAGCATCCAGCCGTGGCTGAGCCTTGCTTACGGGCGGAATCTGGTAAAACAGCATGGAATTATCCGGCATCAAAAGGTCCGTCACGTACTGGAGGGTAAGCCCTCTTCTTGCCAGCAGCTTTTTCAGCACACTGCCTGCCTGACAGATGCCGCCGCCACAGGTAATGACCGCATACACATAGGTTGCTTGATGAACGGTCAGTTTTTCAACAAATTCTGCAATAATGGCGGGTACGGTGTAAAAGTACACGGGGAATACC
>JAZLJW010000187.1:0-5701 GCA_045597345.1 Treponemataceae bacterium | reverse complement strand
TTAGCAATGGCCTCAATCATGTGGCCCATTTTTCCGTATCCAACAAGTGCTATTTTCATATCAATCCTCTATAGATTAGCGAACTTCGTCGCCTTCTTTTTCGCCAAAGAGTGCGGTGTGCAGAACCTGTACCGCGCGGTTAACTTCGCTGTCTTCACAGATAAAGCTTACGTTTACTTTAGAAGCACCCTGACTGATCATCTGTACGTTTAAGTCTTCCTTTGCCAGAGCTGCAAAGGCTGCTGCCAGAATCTTACTTGATTTTGCAACATCACAGATGATGGTAACAATGGCATTTCCCCGTTTGGTAGAAACATCTGCAACTTTTTCCAGGTCTGCTACAATGCCGTCCAGATTTTTGTCAGTGTTTACCGTAAGGGAAACTGAAACTTCACTGGTTGATACAACGTCTACACTGATGTCCCATTTCAGGAACTGGTTGAAGATGTGAGCCAGGAAGCCGGTGGCACCAAGCATACGGGTAGAAATAATATCGATGACGGTAACGTGTTTTACACAGGTAATGGCACGTACTGGCAGTGGAGTTTCTTCATGTTCAGAAACGATAAGGGTACCAGGGTGCTCAATATTGTAGCTGTTCTTAACGCGAACAGGAGTACCGGTTTTGCTGCATGGTACCATGGCACGTGGATGCAGGACCTGAGAACCAAAGTATGCCAGTTCTGAAGCTTCTTCGTAGGTTACAACGGGTACGGGGCGTGCTTCTTTTACGATACGTGGATCAGTGGTAAGAATACCGTTTACATCTTTCCAGGTCTGAACTTCATCAGCACCCAGAGCAGCACCAATCATGGTTGCGGTCAGGTCTGAACCGCCACGACCAAGAGTAGTGATGTATCCATTGGGGTCTTTTGCAATAAAGCCGGTTACAATCGGAATTTCTTTCTGGTCACCGGAATTGTAGGCACCCAGTTTTTCAGGAATGGTCTGCCATACACTGTCCAGAAGTTCTGCAGACATGAAATTTGAATCAGAGAAAATACCGGCATCCCAGGCATCATAGAACAGAGCGGGAATGCCTTCTTTTTCAAGATAGGCTGCAGCGATACGTACAGAAAGACGTTCACCAAAAGATACCAGATAGTCACGGGTACGTTTGGTCAGCTCTTTCAGCATGCTGATACCGGTTAACAGGGTATTCAGTTCTTCCAGGAGTTCTTCAACAGAAGTTGAATACACTCCCAGTTCTGTCATGGTTTGATAATGTAAGGTCTCAATTCTTGAGATATCTACTACACCGGTTACTGCTAATTCTGCAGCTTCCAGCAGGTGGTCAGTGGTATCACCCATTGCACTTAATACCACAATAGGTTTCTTTTCGGCATATGCCTTGATAATTGATGTAACATGACGGATACGCTCTGCATTAGCTACTGATGAGCCACCGAATTTCATTACGATCATAATTGCCTCCTACACACCTCTGTTCCAGACAAAGTTCCCTTCGCAACGCGAATGGTAACCACATCGCTTTTCCGTTGGTAGAAGATTTCTCTTGTTAATTTGTAATTGAGTTAGCCTCGCTTGGTTTTATCCACAGTTTTTGAACCTCGCCCCCGGCGGTGAGTTCTCAACGATTAAGACCGAATATAGCACGAATGACTTGTCTGTACAATCAGAAAAACCCGTAAAAAATTGCTTTTTTTTCCCAATACGGTTATATTCACTCCATGCTTACCAAAGGAAATATCGTTCTGTATAAAAATCAACCGGCACTGATAACAGAAGCTGGAGAAAAATACACCATTTCATTCTGCACCGCTCCGGCAACTCCTACAGGAAAGCCTGCTCAGTACGGTTCCCAGAAAGTTCGGGACAAAGACATTACCCTTCTGGCAGCAGGACCATTCACCTCTGTTGAACCGGTATTGCAGGCAGCTGACGGCGATAACCCAGCAATTGCAACTGCATTACAAGATGCCTGGGAGTTATTGACGAGTGATGAAGAAACTGCAGACGATACCTATACCTACGGCGATATTCTGGATTATGCAGGCCTTGACGGTAATGGAAATGACTGTTTTGCCATATATAAAATTCTGACCACTGACGTACACTTCTCTGTCACAGGAACCACTGCAACCGGAGAACTTCCATCATTTACCCTGCGAACTCAATCTGAAATTGATGACCGTAATGCAAAAGCATATGAAAAGGAGCACGAAGCAGAAATCCGTGCTGCATTTATCAGCCGGCTCAAAGCGAAAAAACTTGACCTGCCCGGGGACGCTAAATTCATGCAGGAAGTAGAAGCATTGGCCCTTGGCAGCACCGATAAATCGAAAGTAATGAAAGAAGCAGGTTTTAAGGAAACCGCTGAAAAAGCCCATCAGATTCTTCTTGATACGGGTATCTGGTCCATTACCAAAAATCCACACCCAGCCCGTCATGGACTGAGTATGCAGAGCGCAACCGAAGCCCTTGAAAGCCCCAAAGATGAGGATCGCACCGAACTTGACCATACCGCATGGGCCATTGACTCCCCCTGGAGTACGGACCCTGACGATGCCATTGCCTTTGACGGTACCTACTATTGGGTGCACATTGCAGACCCGGCATCAACCGTAACCCCTGGCTGCAAAATTGATGTTACTGCCCGTAACCGGGGTTCCACCCTGTACATTCCAGAAGGTGCTGCCCGCATGTTGTCAGAAGGTTGCCTTGCTGATTACGCACTGGGCCTCTGTGAATATGATGAATCAGGGACTGCAACGGGTAAGAAAAGCAACGCCTTGAGTTTCCGCCTCCTGCTTAATGAAGATGGATCTATTGCTGATGTAGCCGTTATGAAAACAAAAGTTCATGTAGAACGATTAAGTTACGAGGGTGCCGATGCAGAATATGCAGCTGGCAGCGAAACAGGAAAAGCTATTGCACCACTGTACGAGGCAGCATTGCGCAACGAACAGCGCCGCCGTAACCTGGGAGGCGTATTCATCGAACTGCCGGAGGTACATATAACCGTAAAAAAAGACGCAGAAGGAAATGCAACCGTAGACATTGGACCGTTACCGCATTATCAGTCATCCAGCGTAGTCCGCGAGTTCATGCTGCTGGCCGGTGAAGGAGCTGCACGTTTTGCATTCAAGAACAGAATCAGCTTTCCTTTTGTCAGCCAGGAATCGCCGGATATTCCAAAAGACATTCCAGAAGGTCTTGCCGGCCAGTACAGACTCCGCCGTTGCATGAGAAGCCGCAGTGTAGGTGTTACCCCAAGCCAGCATGCGGGTCTTGGACTTGCCATGTACAGTCAGGTTACCAGTCCCCTCCGCCGGTACAGCGACCTTATCAGCCATCAGCAGTTGCGTGCCTTTATTGATGGACGTGAACTGTTGAATAAAGATGAGATGCTGGAACGTATTTCTGCCGGCGACGCTGCTGCCAGTGCCACAAACCGCGCAAGCCGAGAAAGTGACCTGCACTGGACGCTTGTTTTCCTGTTGCAACACCCGGATTGGACAGGAGAAGCTGTTGTTGTTGAACTTCGCGGCAAGCAGGCCTACTGCCTGATACCATCCATCGCCCAGGAAACACTGCTCACACCAACCAGCCCGGTAGAGCTGAACACCGTACTCACCGTAAAGGCAGGAAACATCAATATTCCGGAATTGAGCGTAACGTTCCAGGAAGTGTAAGTTTCAAGTATCAGGCTCCCTGAGGATCTTGAAGGGAGCCTGATATCAATTCAGTTTACCTGTACTTTATTGATATATTTCCATTTCATCAAAATTATCATTATGAGTCCAGGTTGCTATCCATGTACCCGCTGTATCATCTTTTTTTAACAGTTTATAACCAAAAGGCATTTTTTCTACCTGAAATGTCCCGACAAAAGTTCCTTGTGCAGTTGCCCATGTTACAGTTAAAACATTGCCACTCATTTCGTATGAATAAGGTGGATTTTTACGCAGTCCATTATATATGAAATATAAAACTCCACTAGAAAACTCCAGTTGAGCCGACGTATTATTTTTTATAGTGTACGTGCCATTGCTTATAAAACAGTCAGAACCGCCACCGCCTGTACCTCCACCATTATTACCTGAACCATTACCCGAACCAAGGAAATTAACTGTTACGCGCATTGGATATTGTAACCACTCATCACTCCAACCATCAGGTTTTTCAGCAAAATCGATATCAATCTGTTTAAGATAAGCACAATCACTAATTGCATGAGCTTCAACTTCAGCAACAGATGAAGGTATGTGAAGAATTTGTAAGTCTTGCAGTCCACTTAAAGCATATTCTTTAATTTTCGTTACCGATGATGGAATTGTGTAATATGTACCTACTTTAGTTGTGGGCACACAGTATAACGTCTTTCCATTTTTAGAATACAGAGTTCCGTTTTCTGATCTATATTCCCGATTTTCTGGACTTACAACAATGTCAAAGAAAATTATAGACTGTGAAGTATAAATATTTTCCACACTGTCAGGAATTTTTAATACCGACAGGTTTTTACAGTAATCAAAAGCAGAAAGATTAAGCTCTTTCAAGTTTACCGGAAGAACAATTGAGGTAATACCATCACACCTCTTAAAGGTATCATAATCTATGCAGGTAACACCGTCCGGTATGCGATCAATAGTTATTGAACTACAATACGCAAAAGCAGACCCTCCCAAAAATTCAAGATTGGCCGGCAACTTATCCATCTTCATATTATAACAATGCTCAAAACCACCGTATATTGTTGTAATAGAATCAGGCAGAATCATACTTTTTAGATTTCTCAAACCTTGTGATGAATTTTGTATAGTAAACGCATACTGTTGAACAGTATTAAATTCAAACCAGCAATTTGAAAAGTCAAGATAATAGTCTATCCCAGAATTGTTCCTGATTGTATCACGGATAAAGAAAACATCATCATCTAACAATAATGTCGGGTTTGCAAAAGTACTATTTTCTGAAAAAGCGTCCCTGTTAAATTTTTCACAAATTGTAAATGTTAAGGTTCCCTGTACATCTTCTGCCAAATCATATATTGCAGTTATTTTAAGATTTTCAGAAGTTTCATCTTCTGCAATGTAAAGTGGATATACTTCTCCATAATGATAATTTTTTACCTTTTCGGTAGCCAAATATGTTCCAGCACTTGTGTTACCTTCAAGTCTAAAGGAAATAAAGGAAATATTTGAAACATCATCATAATTTGCCTTCAACATGGCCTGAATACCGTAATACTTTCCAGGGAGAACACCTAGCGCTTTATCTTTAGTATCATCATGAAAATACATAGAAGTACTCTCATATGCGATAGCATCAATTGATTCAAATGCCTTTGTACAACGGATTGAAATATGTTTGTACCCGTGATCCCAATCATCTACAGGAGGAGTATAACTATTGGAATTATTCGTAACACTATTCGGGCAACCTGTGAGAATTAAAACAGCAGAAAACAATAAATATATTCTGATAATAAGATTTTTCATATTTTTCCTTCGATTTTTCATTTTTTTTATCGTCGATGTCCGTAAAAAGTATTGCTTATTGTCACCCTGAACTGGTTTCAGGGTCTCATCATAATTCCACAAATCTACCGGATTGCCAGTACATGCAAAACCGCTAGCTAGCGTCGCTATTGGTGAATCCCGGCGTAGAAACTATATATAGTTCATGCTGCCGCATTAACGCCGGGCTTCAACAATTTTTGCCTGTACTGTCCCTC
>JAZLJW010000186.1:0-1007 GCA_045597345.1 Treponemataceae bacterium | reverse complement strand
CCCTGATTAAACTGGTAGCCAACTACAATAATGTCATTACAGAAATCAATATCCTGACACAGAATAAACCGGAAATCATTGATGAAGTTGAATACTTTTCTGATGATGAACGGGAAGCCGCAAACAAACATTTGGGCATGTTCATGGCGGACCAGACATTGAATTCCAGTAAAAGTGCACTGCAGCGGATAGTTTCAGGCACATACCGCAAAGAAGGGTCTGATATTTCAATGCTGAGTCAGATCGGGATCAGTACAAATGCTTCTACCGGCAGCACCAGTTATTCTGCAGCCCGGTTACGTGGTTACCTGGAAATTGATGAGAAAAAACTTGATGAAATGCTGGAGTCAAATATCGATGATATCAGGGATCTGATGGGATATGATTCTGACGGCGATTTAATCATTGATACCGGCATAGCTTACATGATGCAGCAGAATCTGCAGGCATATGTACAGACCGGTGGTATCATTGCAAACAGAATTACCAGTCTGGATACAAAAATCAAAGCCAGTGAATCACGAATCGATAAACTGGAAGACCAGCTTGCTGCAAAAGAACTGCAATACCGGCGTCAGTTTGGTGCTATGGAACCCTCTTTAAACAGCCTGGAATCACAATCGGATACCATTACCAACTTTACCAATCAGAATAACAGAAGCAACTGATATTACTGCAGCTGAATACTTTTATTTTTGGCAAATTGCGGTAAAATAGATATATATCAAAATCTGGACGGGAGCATATAAAACATGAAAGTATTTCTTAATGGACACGAACTTGACTTTACTCTTGAGAATGAAACTAATGCCGGTCAGGTTCTCGATCAGGTTGAAACCCTCGCAGAAGAAAACAACGCTACCATAGTACACATTCAGATTAACGGAAACACCATTCTGGCTGAAAATATCGAAAAATGTTATGAGGTGGACCTGAAGACTGTTGAAGAAATCAGTATTACGACTGTACAACAGGATGATATCGTCATCAGCCTGAAAGATCTGGAA
>JAZLJW010000185.1:0-3377 GCA_045597345.1 Treponemataceae bacterium | reverse complement strand
TGTATCGAAGTGATGTAACTGATATTTATCGCGAAGAGCAGCGGCAGAAAGAAACACTGCGACAGGCATTAAGTCTTGCTGAACAGTCAAATATTGCGAAAACAGAGTTTCTGAGCCGCATGAGTCATGAAATCCGGACTCCTATGAATGCCATAATCGGTATGGCAAATCTGGCAAATACAAGCATTAATGATCCGGTAACGGCCAAGGAATGTATTGATAAAGTTGAACTTTCAGCAAAATTCCTGCTGGAACTGATAAATGATATTCTTGATATGAGCCGCATTGAAAGCGGTAAGATGGCGTTGAACCGGCAGCCGTTTGCTATTGCTGAACTGATGCAGAGTGTAGAAATCATCTGCAGTAATCTGGCAAAAGAGAAAGAGGTTATCTACCAGCAGATTTGTGATAACAATGTCAGAGTGTCTTACGGCGGCGATCAGATGAAGCTGAAGCAGGTGCTTATTAACCTGATTAATAATGCCGTCAAGTTCACTCCAACAGGGGGAACTGTATCCCTGAAGGCAGAAGAAGAGCGCATTATCGGTTCAAAAGCTCTTTTGAAATTCACGATCGCAGACACCGGTATCGGTATGAGCCCTGAATTCATGAAAACCATGTTTGAACCTTTTTCACAGGAAAATACCGGTTCTACCAGTGTGTACGGCGGAACGGGACTTGGTCTTGCCATCAGCCGCAACCTGGCATATCTGATGGGTGGTTCCATTGAGGTTGCAAGCGAAAAAGGTAAAGGTTCTGTCTTTACCGTCTGGGTACAACTTGATGTACTTGATACTCCGACCGCTGAGGATCATGAGGATTACCAGTCTGAAGATCTGGTTACCGTTGAGCAGATTGAGCATACTGAGGAACTGTCTGAAATTGATGTGGTAAACATCAACTTTGCCGGCAAGCGGGTTCTTCTGGTAGAAGACCACATGCTGAATATTGAAGTTGCCAAAAAACTGCTGATGGCAAAAGAACTGGAAGTTGATGTGGCTAAAAACGGACAGATTGGTGTCGATATGTTCTGTGAGCATCCTGAAAACTACTATGATGCTATTCTGATGGATATCCGTATGCCGGTAATGGATGGTATTGCAGCAACGCAGGTAATCCGTGCACTGCAGCGTCAGGATGCCAGAAAGGTGCCGATTATCGCCATGACCGCCAATGCCTTTGCCGATGATGTTGAACAGACCCACAAAGCCGGCATGAATGCCCATCTGGCAAAGCCAATTGAACCTGATCTTTTGTACCGCACGCTGTATCAGTTCATCATCGGGAAGTGACGTTGTTGTACTCTTGAAGTACGGCCATCACATACGTTATAGTAGGCTATGGAACTACTGAAACAGCGTATCCGCAAAGATGGCCGCGTGCTTCCCGGCAATATCCTCAAGGTAAGCAATTTCCTCAATCATCAGATAGACGTAGAATTACTGGACAAAATGGGCGAAGAGTTTGTACGCCGTTTTGCAGACTGCAAGATTGACCGCGTCCTTACCATTGAAGCCAGCGGTATTGCCGTTGCATATCCGGTTGCCCGCGCCCTGAAAGTCCCCATGGTGTTCTGCAAGAAAAACAAGACAAAAAATGTGGATGAAGGCGTATACAGCGTAGAAATCCATTCCTTTACCCATGGCCGCGACTACACCGTAGTCTGTTCAAAAGACTATCTTCCGGCCGGAGAAAATGTTCTTATCATTGACGATTTTCTGGCCAACGGTTGTGCCCTTGAAGGTCTTGCAGACCTTATCCGTCAGGCTGGCAGCACTCCTGTAGGTGCCGGCATTGTTATTGAAAAAGGTTTTCAGGATGGCGGGAAACTGCTGCGCGAAAAAGGACTGCGTGTAGAGTCTCTTGCCATTATTGAGAGTATGTCGCCTGAAACCGGCTGCATCTTCAGATAGAATCATACCGCCCTGGCCGAAAAAAGCCGGGGCTTTTTTGTTATATCATGCTGAACTTGTTTCAGGGGAATCGACTGTCATGCTGAACTTGTTTTAGCAGAATGGACTGTCATGCTGAACTTGTTTCAGCAGAATGGACTGTCATGCTGAACTTGTTTCAGCAGAATCGACTGTCATGCTGAACTTGTTTCAGCATCTATTCAGGTAATCAGCGGGTCGCAGAAAGACACCGCATAATAGAGGAGATATACATGAAAAAAACACTTGCTGTTGTACTGGCTTTTGCTGTACTCGTAAGCGCGGCCTTTGCCGGCGGAAAGAAAGAAGCTGCCTCAAGCAAACAGCTTACCAAAGAAACCATGAAAGTTGGTTTCATCTACATTGGTACCATCAATGATGAAGGTTACACCCAGGCTCATGATAAAGGCCGTCTGGCTATTGAAGCTATGGGCATTGAAACTGCTTACGTAGAAAACGTACCGGAAAACCTTGGTGACTGCGAAAAAGCAATCCGCGACCTGATTGATCTGGGTTGTAACGTAATCTACACCAACAGCTTCGGCTTTATGGATGCCACCGCAAAAGTTGCAGAAGATTATCCTAACATTTACTTTGGACACTGTTCTGGATACACCCAGAAAGAAAACATGTGTTCTTACTTTGGTAAAGTATATCAGGCACGCTATCTGGCTGGTATCGTTGCCGGTCTGAACACCAAAAACGGTAAAATCGGGTATGTAGCAGCATTTGCCATTCCTGAATGTATCCGCGGTATCAATGCATTTGCTCTGGGTGTACAGTCAGTTAACCCAACTGCTACTGTAGAAGTTGTATGGACCAATACCTGGTTTGACCCGGCTGTAGAAAAACAGGCTGCCATCGAACTGCTGAACCGTGGCTGTGACCTGATTGAACAGCATCAGGATACCACTGCTCCACAGATTGCTGCTCAGGAAGCAGGTGCTCTGTGTATCGGTTACAACGTTCCAACTCCAAACGCTGCTCCTAAAGCATACCTGACCGCTCCTATCTTTAACTGGGCTGTATTCTATGCCGGTAACGTACAGAAAATTCTGGACGGAACCTGGGAAGGAACCGCTTACTGGGAAGGTATGGACTCTGGTGTAGTAGGACTTGATGCCCTGACCGCCAACTGTAAGGCAGGAACTGCAGAAGCTGTAGACGCTGCAAAAGCAAAAATCATTGACGGTTCTCTGGAACCATTTACCGGACCTCTGTATGACCAGACCGGTGCTGAACGCGTAGCTGCCGGTGTACGCATGACCGATGACGAAATCTGGAATATGCCATGGTTCGTTAAGGGCGTAATCGGAAACGCCAACTAAGCATCAGTAAGAAGAAAACCGGAAGTTGAAACTTCCGGTTTTCGAGATCCTTTTTAACGGAAATATCCCTTTACGGATAGTAAAAAATTGCATATAAAAGTACGGGAAGGAAGGCAGC
>JAZLJW010000184.1:0-1254 GCA_045597345.1 Treponemataceae bacterium | reverse complement strand
ATAAGTGGACTCATAATAAGACCATCCAGAAAGCTTGCGAAAGCTACCGCATTAGGTCGGAACAGAAGGCATATCTCCGGACACTAAAAAAATAAAAGGACATAGCGCTAAATGAGCGAAGAAATAGTCAAAACAGATAAAAACGACCTTACCCAAGGTCCCATTCTGAAAAAATTATTCATATATTTTCTGCCTATCGCTGCGGGAGCTTTGTTCCAGCAGCTTTATAGCGCAATCGACGCCATCGTTGTAGGACGGTTCGTTGGAACGGAAGCTTTGGCCGCTGTAGGCGGAAGCCCGTCGATTCTGATTCAGCTGCTGTTAGGTTTTTTCATTTCTCTTTCTGGAGGATGCGCGGTTATTATTGCCCAGTTCTTCGGAGCAAGGGATGAAAAGAAAGTAAAAACATCTATCAGCACCTCTTTGATTTTTTGTCTGATTGTAGGCGCGGTGCTGACCGTTGTTGTATGCGCTTTTGCACCGGGAATTTTAAGACTTCTGAAAACTCCGGCTGATACGTTGGAAGGGGCCATTACTTATACAAGAATTTACTTTGCAGGCAGCATTTTCATGCTCCTGTTTAACATGGCATCCAGTATTTTAAGAGCCGTTGGCGATTCCCGGAGGCCTTTTATTTATCTGATTATCAGCTGCGCCGTTAACATTGTGCTGGATCTGTTCTTCGTCATTGTACTGAAATTAGGCGTATCCGGTGTTGCATGGGCGACCACCATTGCCCAAGCCATCAGCTGTATTCTGAACCTGGTCAACCTGTGCCGAAGAAAAGAATATTACCGGCTCCGGCTGAAGGAACTGACCATGAACTTTACGATTTTGAAAAAGATGATGGGAATCGGCATTCCTTCTGGCGTTCAGTCTGCCATGTACGGGATTTCCAACATGCTTCTTCAGATTGGCGTAAACAGTCTGGGCACGGTTGTCGTTGCCAGCTGGTCCATGTCCGGAAAGCTGGACGGAGTCTATTGGTCTTTGATCAATTCCTTCGGTGTGGCAATCATGAACTTTGTGGCCCAGAACTATGGCGCCGGAAAGAACGAGCGTATTCGGGAATGCACGAAAGTCAGCCTGATTTATTCTCTGGTGGGGACGGCCTTTTTAAGCATCGTGCTGCTTCTGGTAGCGAGGCCATTGCTGCATATTTTCACCACGGACCCAGCGGTTGTGGATACGACCTATAAAGTCATCTGGTATTTTGTACCGACGTATGTGACCTGGACCGTTATCGAAGTCCTT
>JAZLJW010000183.1:0-9057 GCA_045597345.1 Treponemataceae bacterium | reverse complement strand
ACATACCTGGCACAGCGCCTCGGTGGTGAGCCAGACTTCCTCAATGCATACAACGGAACAAACGGTGGAGCATTCAATAAGGGTTCATTCCTTACAGCAATGGAAATGCTCGAAGACTTCGTAGCAACAGAACCATTCCAGCCAGGATTCATGTCTACAACACAGAACGAGCAGGACGCTCTTGTCGCTGACCGCGTTGCTGCAATGACGCTGATGGGACAGTGGGCTCCGTCTTCAGGCCGCGACAATGCAACACAGGGTTACAACGACGAATGGGGTCTGATGCAATTCCCAACAGTTGAAGGTGGTGCAGGTCTCCTCTCTGATACACAGGGTGGTGGTGATGGTTACATCATTGGTGCTAATGCTCCAGATGAAGCAATTGAGTTCCTGAAGTCATTCTACGAGCCAGAAAACTACAGGATTATCTGTACAAAGCTCTACGCTTGCCCAGTTGTTCCAGGCTATGAAGACTACATTGAGCCAATCATGGTTCAGGTTTCTGAAGCTGTTAAGGCTGCTGGCTACTACCAGCTGTACTACGATCAGTTCCTCCCACAAGCAGTTGGTGAAGACATTAAGGCTGCTTGCGAAGGTATCTACAAAGGAACACTGACTCCACAGGATGCATGTGATATGATTCAGGCTTCATGGGAAGCAAACAAATAATTGAACTGATTAAAACCAGACAAAAACAGCATGGTCCTTCCTGCGGGAAGCGCGCCATGCTGCTTTTTTTTTCGTGTGCTTTTGGAATTTTCTGCCATCTCCCTGCGAATAATATATGCAAGGAGATTTACATGGCAACACAATTAATCGACGAACCGCGCCTGACGCCCGCCGAGAAGTGGGAACGTGCGCGCATCACCAACAGTTTTCTGTTCTACAAAATCATGACAAGCAATCCGGAAGAATGCCGGCAGCTTATCGAGATTCTGCTTGAAAAACCGATTGAGAGGATTGAGTTTCTGACCGGCGAGCATACCATTGACATTGACTGGGATGCAAAGGGTATCAGGCTTGATGTGTACGTAAAGGGCACGGATGAGGTGTACGACCTTGAAATGCAGGCAAGTGACACGGGAGATTTACCCAAACGTGCACGCTACTATCAGGGGCTCATTGACGTTGATAATCTTAAGAGCGGCATGATGTACAGTGCGCTGAAGCCGCAGTATGTCATTTTCATCTGCCTGACGGACGTTTTTGGAAGAGGGCTTCCCATCTATCACTTCGAGAATGTCTGTACAGATTTGCTGTCAGCACATGAAAAGCCATGTTTTTTCAATGACGGGGCGTACAAAATCTTTTTCAATTGTTCAGACTATGATAAAATCAAAGACGAAAGCGAGCAGAAGAAGGTACTTCAGTTTTTCAAGGACGGCACGGAAACGTCGGCTTTTTCACGGCGCCTTAAGCAGCTTGAATCTTCAGCGAAAACGAACGCTCAATGGAGGCAGCAGTACATGACATGGGAAATGGAAATGAACATTCAGTATCACAAGGGCATTGAGCAAGGGATTGAGCAAGGGCGAGAACAGGGGATTAAACAAGGTATTGAGCAAGGACGGTCTGAAGAGAAACGGGCAACTGCACTGAAAATGATTGAATTAAATCTTCCTGCTGAGCAAATATCTCAAATAACGGGACTCAGCAAAGAAGAAATTCTGGAACTGAAAGCCATGTGCCCTTCTGCATGAATCACGACTTGCCACAGTCCGCACACAATGCAGCAGCATGGTTCTTCCGGGAGGAAGCGCGCCATGCTGTTTTTTTTATGTCCTGCCCAGTAGCGATGGAAGCCCCGATGTCCTCCGGAACGAGCAAAGCGAGTAAGAAGGATGAGCGTTAGCAGTACCGGCAACGAAGCTTCAAGCCAGGGCGGACGTAGCGCACCCGTGTGCAAACGCGGGGAACTGACTGCAGCAGGATATACAGATTTTTTTCCAGAAAATTGACAACGTGTTTTTCTCGCTCTATAGTACTATTGATAACTTTTCTTTTTTTGCCGATATTATTAATAGAAGAAAAGTAACGGAGAAAGTGTATGAGAAACAAGTGTCTGAAGTCGGTTATCCTTTTATTTGCAGTGTTTATGACTGTTTCATGCAGCGGATTGCTGACCCCAAAAAATTCAAAGCAGGAAACAGGAACAATACGCATTACATTGCCAGAAACAAATGCGCGAACAGGAGTTTCAAAGGATGATGTCGATTACTATTTAATCAGCATTGTTTCAGAAGCTTCAGGAACTATTGCAGTTTCTTCCGGTAAATATACAGGCGGCACATTCCAGACAAAAGTGCTTCCCGGTGCTTACTCTGTCATTGTACAGGGAATAGATGAAGATGACAGCAGGTACGGGGATATAAAGTTGCCGCTGTTTATGGGACGCACGAACGGCGTGACCGTAACAGCAGACAAAGAGTCGACCGCACAGATAAAGATGAAACTGTTCGAGCTGCATGCTTCAGGCACAACGTATTTACAGGCCAGAGACGTAGCAAATTTTGACTGGGGAAGCGGAAAACTGCCTGAACTGCCGTATCCGTTTGACGGCTGGTATACAGACCGCTCATGCACGACGCAGATCACCGAATTTCCTGCTACTGACGATGAGTTCTTTGCCAGCCCATATCTGAATTTCAACAACTACCTTACCTATAAACTGCATGACACTGTAGAACTATTACCAGCCGGAACAGACGGCAGCGCAGGTACTGACGCCACATATGTTCTGTTCGGCGACTTTCCGCAGTCAAAACTTACCGGTCAGTCCGCTGACTTTACGTTCGACAAAAAGCCTTCATACAACGGCTGGTATGTCGGAAGCGACGGCAATTACTACGCAAAGGTTGAGGACGCGTACTTTCTGGTAAAGCCGATCAAGTGGCGCGTGCTGGACAGGGATTATGATGGCAAAGGCAACAGTCTGCTGTTTGCAGAGAATGTCCTGACAATGGGGGTGCCGTTCTATGAAACTTCCAGAGATGGGCCAGCATACTCTAATAATTATGAATACAGCCAAATTCGCGCATATTTGAATGGTACCAGCTATACGTCTTGTAAGGTATATTATGATGGTGATGACAATGTCTGGCTTAACAAAGGATTTTTGCAGACAGCATTTACCGAGACTGCACGCGATACCATTATTACGACGCTGATTGACAACAGTACGGAGAACGAAGATTTCAGATGTTCTGACACAAACGATAAGATTTTTCTTTTAAGCTACAGCGAAGTTACAAATGCAAACTATGGTTTTCAATCAGATCGTTATAATACTGATTCTTCGCGTATCCGTACTGCCACTGCCTATGTTGCAGCTTTGGAAGGTATTGAATATGAGGAACCTTTTGAATATCCCTATTTTCTCCGCTCTCCCACTGACTATTATTACTCAGAACGCACATCGGCAGTCTTGGCTTCTGGCAAAATTGATCGTACAGCTTATGTCAACGACCTAAACGGCGTTGTGCCTGCCCTGTGCATAAATATTCCAAACTTGGGCAGAATGTTTGGCGAGTATTATGCTTCAAATACAGGAACCGGCGACGGAACAACACCGTATACTCCAATGGCTGTGTCTGATTCATTTGAAAAACTTGCAGAGTTCGTTACGGAACATCCAGGCAAAACCCCAACGCTCTACCTGGTCAGTGATGTTACTCTCCAAGGCACTGTTTCATGCAATGTAAATATTGTTGGTGCGGGTGGTTCAAACCAAATGCAGCAAGTCACCGTTAAAGGATGTGACGGAAATATCATTACCTTCAGCGGATGCACATGTACCGTCAAAAATGTCTTTGTTGACGGAGAGTCTTCAAAAGACGGCATAGTTAACTTTGGCAACCTTACATTAGAAAACTGTGTCATACAGAATTGTAGCACAGGTATTACAAATGGTGGAACGCTGACAGTTACAGGCGGTTCAATTTACTCCTGTAATAGGGGTATCAGTAATTCAGGTACCTTAACCGTAAAGGACAACTGCAAATTCTCAAGTTGCACCGGTAACAATAACGGAAATGCAATTTACCAGGAGAGAGAAAATGCCCAGATGACAATAACCTTTTGTCAGTTTACAGGCTGCGGTTCTGACATTTCAACTGGATTCAAAGGTGGCTCAATCTACATAGATTCAGATAACCCAAAGGCCAATAGAATTACGAACTGTTCATTCCAAAGTTACTCACATGAAGGTGGAGCCATTTACCATGCAGGAAGCGGAACTCTGGAAATTTCAAACTGTACAATAAGTAACTGCAGTGCTGTTAATGGTGGTGGCATTTATGCAGCAGGCCCGGTCAATCTTAATATGACAACTATTTCATCTTGTACAGCGGGTGGAATAGACATGAACGGCAACCTTGTCTTTCCAGGTAAAGGCGGCGGTATTTATGCTGAAGCTGACCTGACATTTGATGGATACAGCACGATTGAAAACTGTAATGCATATACTGATACCACCGGCGGAAGTGAAGGAAATCTGCTTTACTGTACAGAAGGCATTACTGTAAATGACTACGAGCTCGACGAAGCCAGCTGGATTAACGAGCAGACTGACTTCTCTGAAGATTCAGAGGAATGGGAATGGTTAACTAATTAAACACACTCCCCGCCTGTGACAGCACAACGCACCACAGGCCACACACTAAAAGCAGCATGGTTCTTCCTGCGGGAAGCACGCCATGCTGTTTTTTTTATGCCCAGTAGCGATGAGAGCCCCGAAGTCCACCGGAACGAGCAAAGCGAGTGAGGAGGATGAGCGTTAGTAGTACCGGCAGCGAAGCTTCAAGCCAGGACGGACGTAGCGCCCCCGCGTGCAAACGCGGGGGACTGGAATGCACGCGGATGTGTTTAAAACCGCACATACCATGAATATTTTACAAAAAGAAGGATAGCACTATCTTGTTACAGCAAAATATTGAAAACAGGGAAGGAATACGCTACATTATACATTGGATATTTTCGGCCATTGGAGGCACTATGAAAACTGACAGACGTGTATTCACACGCATTTTTTCTATTTTGACAATTCTTACCGTATTCATGACTTTTTCATGCAGCGGACTGTTCACTTCGCAGGCTGGAAAAACCGGCATGGGTACACTCACGATTGACCTGAACGGAACTCAGTCAAGAGCAGCATACACAAAAGATGATGTTTCTTCTTTCAGAGTTACACTTGTGTCTGAAGAAACCGGTGAAATATCTGTACCTACCAAAACGTTTACAGAAGGCACATTCTCTGTTGATGTCCCTGCAGGAAAACATTCGCTAATCATAATTGGTCATGTTAAACATCCAACTGAAGAAAATGTTTTTATGCCGAGTTTCATAGGGCGCGAAAATAACATTACCATAAAAGAAAATGAAACAACATCTGCTGAAGTGACAATGTGTTCCTTTACTCCTATAATTGAAGCAAGAGAGACTAACTTTAAGCCAGAGTGGGATAGCGGAAAACTTCAGCAGGATTTAACTGCAGTTGGTTTCACATTTGCCGGCTGGTACTTAGACAGGAACTATACTCAGAAAGTAACGGAAATACCTGATACAACCGGCATGACAGAACTGACCCTGTACGCACACTTCACAGGAGGTAGTTATTTCCCCGGCGGACCAGGAAACTCGGGCAGAAAAGCCGGAGATTCAAAGTACTTCTATGTAGCTCAAAATGCCCGCGGTGATGGAAAAGGTCTGGATGCAGACAACGCAATGGCATTCAGTGACATGAGCTTAGAGCTTATGTATTTTAATCAATCAAATCCTGATGTAATTCCTGAAGTTATTTTCATTACCGATGTATCTTTTGATTTCAACCATTTGGGTGCAGTTAATATTACAGGAAAAAGGAACGGCGAAGATGGTCAGCGGATTACCATTACAGGAACGTGCACTCCAGTTCTTTCTTTAGCAGGAAACGCCACAGATATTATTTTTGATGGAAAGCAAAGTGGCACCTTCCAAGTTGAGTATGGAAAAACCGTTACTCTTGACAGCTGTATTATTCAAAACTGTACAACGGGAATTTCAAACAACGGTACACTAACACTGTCAGACTGTACAATTCAAAACTGTTCGAACAATTACTCCGAATCAAGTCTAGGCGCTATTGATAACAGCGGCTTTAATGCAAAACTTATCATAAGGGACACAAGTATAGAAAATTGCTCTGCTGGCAGGGGTGGTGCCATAATGGTTGGTCCCGACAGCGAACTGGATGTTGACGGTCTGTCTATTTCAGGTTGTTCAGCTGAAAATGGTGGCGGCATTTTTATTGACGGTTCACAAAATGTAACTCTGAAAAACTGTACCATTTCATACTGCACTGCAGCGCAAAACATGAACATTGACTTTCACAATCAAAGTTTTGATGGTGGCGGAATCTATATCACTTCTGGAAAACTGACCATTGGCAACAACTGTTCAATAAAGAACTGTACAGCAGAGGGAAATGGCGACAGCATTTACTGCACTATCAAAACTCTCATAGTAGATCCAAAGCCTGTCGTAGTAAACGGAACGACATGGACTTCAGAGTACTGGATTGACGACACTGTCAATGCTGGCAGCGACTTCTCTCAGAGCTCATCACTGTGGAAAACTGCCGTTCCGCCGTATACTCCAGTTGCTGGAGAATTCTTCGCTTCTCAGGATGGAAGTGGAGACGGAACAACACCATATACACCAATGGCTGTATCTGAATCATTCACCAAACTGGCAGAGTATGTAAGCGAACATCCAGGCGAAACACCAACGCTCTTCCTTGTCAGTAACGTTACACTTGGAGGCACTGTTTCATGCAATGTAAATATTGAGGGTGCAGGTGGTTCAAACCAAAATACGCGGGTCACCATTAAAGGAAATAGTGAAAATATTATTACCTTCAACAGCGGAGTTACCTGTACCGTCAAAAATGTCAGTGTCGACGGTGACGATACGAAAAATGGTATAAATAATGGAGGTCACCTAACGTTAGATAACTGTGATATCCAATATTGTAACACTGGTATTTCAAACACAGGAACACTGACTCTGACTAACAGTAATGTCTGTTATTGTAACACAGAAGGCATTCATAACACTGGAACACTGACCATTTCCAGTGGTTCAATTGACGCCTGCGGCAGAGGAATCTACAATTCAGGTACCTTAACTGTTAAGGATTACTGTGAACTTTCAAATTGTAACGGGAACGTAAATGGAAGGGCAATTTTCCAGGAAGGTGACAGTGCTTCAATGACAGTAACTAATTGTGAGTTTTCCAGCTGTGGTTCTGACATTTCTAAGGAATTCAAAGGTGGCTCAATCTACATTGATGTAAGTAACACAAACACCAATAGAATTTTAAACTGTACATTCTTAAGTTATTCAAATGAAGGTGGCGCCATTTACCATGCAGGAATCGGAACTCTGGTACTTTCAGGCTGTACAATAAGTGACTGTCAGGCTGTTAATGGTGGTGGCATTTATGATGCAGGACCGGTCAATCTTATTAATACAACGATTTCACAGTGCAATGCAGGCGGAAAAGATCAGGACGGTATACTTCGCTTTGCAGGTAGAGGCGGCGGTATTTATGCTGAAGCTGACCTGGAATTTGGTGAAAACAACAAAATTGAAAGATGTCTGGCCTTTACAGATGCCAACGACGTAAGTGAAGGAAAACTGCTTTACTGTACAGAAGGCATTACTGTAAATGAATACGAAATCAGCGATGCAAGCTGGATTAACGACCAGACTGAATTCCCTAAAGATTCAGTAGAGGAATGGGAATGGATAACTAATTAAACACACTCCCCGCCTGTGACAGCATAACGCGCCACAGGCCACACACAAAAACAGCATGGTTCTTCCTGCGGGAAGCGCGCCATGCTGTTTTTTTTAATGCACATCACACCGTAAAACTTTACCTTCGCCCTGCCAAATCATACACTTCGTTATCTGCTCTTGCGGAGATGACCAGAATGTACATTTCGTGAGTGACCGCATCTTGGATAAGTTTATAGACAACCCGAATACCAATTTTCTTGAATTTTATTTTGAAATATCCTGTTAAATCATTCCCATTTTTATTTCCCAAAGGTTTTCCATAACCACCTTCGCTTTGAGGAAGCGGATTCTGAGAAACTTTAAGAATGCCCGCAAGCACGATTTTCTTCACAGAGTCACCAAGCCTTGAAAGTTCTTTTTCAGCTTCAGGATGGTATTTTACTTCCCACACAGTTTACTCCAGTTCGACATCAACAGCACTCAGTTCAGCTTCTGAAAATCCGTGTTTCTGAAGCACTTCTGCCTGAGTAAGAGCCTTTGCCTCATCACTGGCTCGTCTTTGGGCTTCTGCATATAAAACGGCATTTTCGTATTCTTCCATCATTGTCTGATATTCATCGGGACTCATGAGGACACACTCCGGAACATTGTTTTTCACAACAATACAGGTTCCATTCAATTTCACGTCAGCAAATATTTTATTAGCCATACCTTTATTGAAATAACTGATGGGAATCATTGATTTAAGAAGGTTTACTGTTTTCAAAGCATGCATAATAGTCTCCAGAAAATGATATACAGATACTATACTCATTATCTTTTTTATTGTCAAATTTATTATCTTATTTGCTATCTTATATATCAAACGGAATAGTGCCATAATCCTCTTTCCACACACACAAAGCAGCATGGTCCTTCCTGCTGGAAGCGCGCCATGCTGTTTTTTTATGCCCTTTTGGAATTTTCTGCAATCTTCCTGCGAATAATATATGCAAGGAGATTTACATGACAACACAATTAATCGACGAACCGCGCCTGACGCCCGCCGAGAAGTGGGAACGTGCGCGCATCACCAACAGTTTTCTGTTCTACAAAATCATGACAAGCCACCCGGAAGAATGCCGGCAGCTTATCGAGATCCTGCTTGAAAAGCCGATTGAGAGGATTGAGTTTCTGACCGGCGAGCATACCATTGACATTGACTGGGATGCAAAGGGTATCAGGCTTGATGTGTACGTAAAGGGCACGGATGAGGTGTACGACCTTGAAATGCAG
>JAZLJW010000182.1:0-8939 GCA_045597345.1 Treponemataceae bacterium | reverse complement strand
ATAAGGGACCTGTAGTTTGTTGACAAAAGAGAGTAATCTTACTATGCTCAAATATATTGAGAGATTAGCTCATTTGGATAGAGCGTCGCCCTCCGGAGGCGAAGGTGGCAGGTTCGAATCCTGTATCTCTCGATTTTTTTTTGCCTTTGTAAGGTTTGTAATTCCATAAAAAAAGGGGCTGTCATCCGACAGCCCCTTTTTTGTGCTTTAATTTACCGTTTTGCACCAGTGTACTGTTTCAAAAGATCTTTTGCTCTTTCACGTACTGGTGTTACGTAGTTGTAATTTGTTGCAATCTTTGCAATAGACTGTACCAACTGGGTTTTATCTTCCAGATTTGGAGCAAGTTTTTCGTAGGCATTGAGTACTTCATATGCCATTGAGCTTGTAGGTGAAATTATTGAAAACTTGCGTTCAACCCACATGATGGTCTGAATGGCCGAGTCTGCATCATCTGCACAGATGTTTGCCATTGACCGGATTGCAGCAGAAGCAACCATTGATTCGTTATCAGCAAGAACAATTCTTTCAAGCTGTGCACGGGCTTCAGGGGTATTGATTTCTCCTAAAAGATCACATGCCTTGGCGCGAACATCCGGAAAATTATTTACCAGTCTTCCATTAGTGTTGCTGACTGTGGTAACGCCTTCACCGGCAAGTGTACACAGGGCAGTCTGTATCGGGGTAATGTCACGGTTATCAAGACCCCGGGCTACTGCTTCTTCAATATACTGCAATGCCAGCATTTTGTTGTCATAATCTTCTGAAGCGGTAAGTTCAGTAATGATGATATCTTCAAAACTGGCAAGATAGTCTTCTTCTGCTGTTTTTTCACTTCTGTTCTGTGCACAGATTGAGCTTGCTGCAATAACTGCACAAAGCCCCACCAGAATATATTTTTTAAGTTTCATTATCCCTCCGATGTAAACCAGGTTTACACAGCTATGATTTTTCCTTTTATTTATCGGAATAAATCAATGTTTTCTTTAGGGGAATATACTCTATTCCTCGTTATTTGTGTCCAGAAGAAGCACCCAGGTACCATTCCGCCGTTCAAACTGATAGTAGATGATATCTTCATGGTCTTTATACTGAACTGCCTTTACGGAATCTGCCGTTACATAGCGGATTTCATCAATCACACGTCCTTTTCTGGAAGGAATGAAGAATTTCTCAAAATAATCATTCAGCGTCCGGAGCTTGTATACGCGGCGTGATGGAAGGCGCTCTGAAAGAACTTCCAGATTTACCGGATTTGACCAGTACCGTTGTGATTCTTCCGATACGAAAGTAACCCAAGCGGTGTAATCTTTGCTGGTCATAATCCGGTCAAGTTTATCGATGATGGCGAGAATATCCTCTTTGTCTGTGGTAAAAGTCTCTTCACTGATTTCAGAGGCATCCAGGTTACCTAATGAACGGGCATATTCTTCCTGTTCATCCGTCAGAATCAGAACTTCTGGTTCGTCAAGAAATCCGTCATCTATTATTTCTTCCTGAATTTCTTCAATGGCTGCAGGTACATCACTGAATGTTTCTTCGGAAATTTCTCCAACAACAGGTGGCTTTTCCGATGGTTCAGAAATACTTTCTGGCGGTTTTGTGGCACAACCAGCAATTATGAGTAGCAAAATACTGATTGAAAAAAGTTTTAATGTTTTCACGGTACTCACAGTACATCGTACAAAGGATTTCGTCAAATGAAAGTAGGGTGTTTCATGAAGCGTATTGAATATTGACAGAAAAAAGTATATTTTCATTTCTGTGCTTTTTAGATATACCCAGGATGCAAAAGGCAGACCGGTTAAGACCGCTGTCATTTATACAAAAGAAGAACATTGCATTGATAATGAAAAAATAGATAGGGATGCACTTAAAATCATTACTCAGTTACGGAGCTTTGGTTTTTCGGCATATCTTGTAGGTGGAGCTGTACGTGATCTTCTGGTCGGTAATAAACCAAAAGATTTTGATATTGTCACCAACGCGACTCCTTCCCGAATAAAGAAAATTTTTCGTAATTCACGTATTATTGGCCGTCGGTTCCGTCTGGTTCATGTTTTTTTCGGTTCTACCATTTATGAAGTAAGTACTTTCCGGTCTATTTCCGATGGTACTGTCGGTAATAGTTTTGGAACAATGGAAGAAGATGTACAGCGTCGCGATTTTACGTTGAATGCATTGTACTATGACCCCCTGAAAGAACAGGTTATCGATTATGTTGGTGGAGTTCGTGATATCAGAAAAGGTGTAATCAGACCGGTTATCTCTCTTGATACCATATTTGTCGAAGATCCAGTGCGAATGATTCGTGCTGTAAAATATACGGCTACAACGCATTTCAAGATGCCCTATTCGTTGCGTCATAAAATCTGTAAATCCGCTCATCTGCTGTCCCCGGTTTCTCCATCGCGGCTTACGGAGGAATTGTTGAAGATTATAAATTCCGGCCATGCATATGACATAGTACGTCTTTGTATGGAAACCGATGTTTTCATGTATCTGCAGCCATCTGCTACCGGTATGATGTATTCAGATTCCCGGTTCAGAGATTCGTATCTCAACCATCTGAAGGAATTGGATGCACTTCATGTATCAGAACCTGATGCCCGGCTTGGACAGAAGTTATACTATCTGATTTACGATTTTATCGCTTGCCTTACTGACTGGAAAGCTGAATCCATTTCTTCTGCTACAGGGGATTTATACACAAAAACATGGACTCAGTGCCGTAACTTTGTGCTCCCTATGAATCCCCAGCGTACTGAATTAGAGTATGCAATCAAGGCAGTTCTTAAAGATTTGGGAGTGACTATCCGTGTTCCGAAAGAAGCTTCAGCCGGTAGAAGACATCGGTTTGGTTTCAAGAAGAAAGGTGAGGAGCAATCGGCTAAGGAGTAGTCCTACGACATCATTATCTTATCGATGACGATGCTGACTTCTTCTATAAGGATTCCTGTGTACTTTTCGATGTTTTCGATAATGTATTTCTGAAGGTTGTGAATAGTTCCGGTCAGCTGTGTTCCAAAAGGAACATCAATAGTTATGATAATCCGGTATCCCTGCGCATCTGTTTTGATGGCCATTTTTTTTACGCGAATCTGCTGATCGTGCTCGCTGACACAGTGAAGAACCAGCTGGGCCAGTGCTGCTTCTGAAATAGTGACTCTGCCTTTCTGGCTGAATTCCGGCCGGACAACAGATTTTTCAAACATTTTCCCGTTTTTATTTTTTCGTTTTAGAAATACCTGTACTTTGTTATAAAAAATTTGCGGGTAGTTCTGCTGAATTTCGATGGCTGGAACAGGAATTACATGTTTACCCTCAATACGCCGTGAGCGGATTGCCTGATCAATTTCATCCTGAGTAGATATGTCTTCAATGCGGATAATTTTTGTCGGAGCCGGTATTTGAAGCCTCATGGCAATTTTTCCGACCATTTTTTCAGATGTACCAAGAATGAGTATTTTCTTGATATCCTTTTCCTTTTTTAGTGCTTTACAGATTTCGTCACGGTGCTCTTTATCGTCAAAAAGGGCAATGCGTACTGCTCCTAAAAATGTTTTTTCTTTCTTTGCAGATCGTCCTGCTACGATTTTATCATCCCTGATGAGCAGACCATCGTCAATAATGGCATCAATAGCATATTTTTGTGCCAGCAGTTTAGCTCTGAAACTTTTCCCCGTACCACTCTCACCAACTAGAGCCATTACGGAGACTCCCTTAAATTTCCAAACAATTTCTTTCATCAGGTTCATACTCAATCCGCTATGTTATTGTAGGACTGAAACGGTAAAAAATCAATTTTTTGCAGTGATTCAGGGGAAAAAACTTTAGAAATGAATGAAAAAAACGGTGGTGGTAACGAAGCGGTGATGGTCTGTTCTGTTTCAGCCAGAATACCTTCCGGAAATGTGAGGGAATAGGAGTGAAGGAAAAAATCCTGTTTTGCGGTGATGCTTTTTCCGCCATACGCTGTATCCCCGAGAAGAGGATATCCATGACTTGCACATTGGCTTCGTATCTGGTGGGTTCGACCGGTCAGTATGGTAATTTCTGCCAGAGTAAGCGGTGTGTCATCAAAAAAGCCGGTTACCAGCGGAGTAACTATGGTGGTTGATTTTTTTCCCGATGCAGTTGTATCTGTCGTAACTGATACGGTGTGAAACGAGGATGCAGTCCCCTTTCTGGAATTTTGAGTGTCAGGTGATGACGTGTTTTTTTCGATGTAATCTGTCCATGTATGCTTTTCTGTTACCTGCCCGCATAATAATGCCAGATACTTTTTCTGAATCTGATGGGATTGCAGTAATTCCCCGAAAATTCTGGCTCCCTGGAGATTCTGTGAAAAACAAAGCACTCCTGTTGTCTTTTTATCAAGACGGTGTAGGGGTCCTGGAGAAAAAGAAAGTGAGTTTTCTGATGGCGGAAACCGGGTCCGGACTGTATCATCCAGTGACAGTTCGCCTTTTCTGGCTTTTTGAACCGGTATGTCATACGGTTTGTTTATTATCAGTATCTGATCGTTCTTAAAAAGTACTTCCAGCGGGAGGGTATTTTTCTGAACGGTGTCTGCTGCAGATGTGCTGCTGTTTTTACTGGTAAGAAAGTCTGCGATAAAAATGATGTCACCTTCAGCAATGTGGTAGTTTTGTGAAGTTTTTTTGTTGTTGATGCGGATGAACCCCTTGCGGAGAGCTTTATACATTTCACTTAAACCCAGTTCCGGCAAAAAACGGCGGAGAACGCGGTCAAGCCTGCGGTCAATATCGTTGGTCCCTGTTTCATATTGCAAAAAACGCATAATCCTTATACTATTTTCTGTATCATGGACGGTCAAGCAACATTTTCAATACATGAATTATTTTCCAATCCAGTGTTCCTATCCATAGTGTTCAGCTGGTTTTCTGCTCAGTTGATTAAAACACTGATTAGTTTATTGACCGGCAAGATTCATTCGCTTTTTGAGCTTTTTGATATGTTGATCTGGCGTACGGGAGGAATGCCTTCAAGTCATTCTTCTCTGGTTGTTTCGATAGCAACAGCCATTGGCTTCAAACACGGCTTTACTTCAGATTTATTCCTGCTTTCATTGGCTTTTGCCATGGTTACCGTCAGGGATGCCCTTGGGGTTCGTCGTTCGTCTGGAATTCAGGCCCATGCCATAAATACCATGGGTGAGGAGTTGGCTTTAAAGAACCTGCTTTCCTTCAAGAGAATCAAAGAAGTTCATGGACATAAGCCATTTGAAGTAATAATGGGATGTGTCCTCGGTTGTGCCATAGGAACCGCTTTTTCCCTTCTGTAATACTGATTCGCAATATCCATGAGTGCTGTTTCCAAATCCGTCATCTGTTTTATCTCTGCCTGTATTCTTCTCTTTGGTGCTTTTTTCTTTCGTGTAGTACCATCTGCAAGAATCTGGCCTGATTATCAGGTAGTTTATTTTTCAAATACCGAAGACTTGTCTTTTCTTGCTGAATCTACGGTCATGGATTTATTTCCCGGTGTTATTTCGTCTGTAACCGCAATCCGCAGTATTGAGTCTGAAGTGCCGGATTTTTCAACTTCAGATCAGGTCTACCGGGGAAGTATTATTTCTTCCGGGATTCCTGCAGTTCCTTTTTATCGTGACGGATATACATCAGATTCCATCCGCTCTTTCTTTTTCACGGATAAAGATGGTGGGTATCAGCTGGTATATGTCCCCGACAGTCAGTTTAAGCAGTTCTGTTCGTTACTGAACTCAAAGAAAATTCCCTATGGAACTGACAGTACGGTAAAACTGCCATATGCAGGCGGATTTGTGATTCTGGCACTGATCCTGATTCTCTGTATTATTGTCCGCCCGCCGCTGCTTCATGCCGTAATTTTCGTGCCGATAGCAACCTGTACATTTCTTGCTCCCTGGGTTACGGCAAATTGTGCGGTGTGTGCTTTTTTAGGATTACTGCCTTTTATTCAGCGGTATTGGAACAGAGTTCAGGGAACTGTCTTGTTTTTCAGAAACCTTATATGCATAGCATTGCTTGCTGTGGTAAGCGGTATGCTGGTTCTCACTCCCGTTCATCCACTTTGTGTGACGCTTTTATGCTTGCTGTCATCGGTATTGTTCGGTGCATCCATCAGATATCAGGAAGCCTGGGCAAAAAAGACCCGGCATTTTACCTTTACCCCGATATTATCCGGAAACTTTGTTCAGGTTGCTGACAATCAGAAAATTGGAACAGTTATTGTATACAGTCTTGCAGTGCTTGTATTATCTGGTCTTTCGCTTTTTTCTACCGTTGGAGGAACGGTAACAGATACTTCTGCCTTGAGTCTTCCAGGTCCAACCGTATATACTGAGGATATTACCACGGTTGATGGTTGGACTCAGTTTTCAGATTTTCAGGAACTGTCGCATTATCCTGATATAACTGATTACGTCAGTGAGTTGTGGGTTCGTCAGGCAGCAGCATTTCATCACATTAATGAGGTGGAATCCCCGCTACCTCAGAAGGACAGTATAGTTTCAGTTTCTCATTTTTATGAAGATACGGATGGGGTACATGAAACTAAAAAGGATGTGCTTGTTTTTGATGATGTTTATCTGAATAAAAGTGTTCCCTGGCTTTTAGAGCATGATACTGTTGCAGCCTTTTTGCTTCATCAGGGTGTACCGTCAACTATAACATATACAACGACAGGCTCATTTTCGCTTTCTGTGACTGATTACATCGGTTTAGGTGTCAGTGTGGCCATGGCAGCCTGTTTGAGTGTTATGCTCATGATAAAAAGCGCCAGGAAAAGGAGCTCAGAAACAGCATGATAAGTGTTCATTCTCTGCATATTACGCCACCATCAATAACAGAAATTACTGATGCGTGGATTCCTCATATTGTTCATATTCCACTGTACTGTGGAACCATTGATGATGTTTCTCTACCCGAAATCGGTACGATTGTTCGTGAAGGTGATGTGTTAAAGCCTGCAGATGCTTCTCATCCTGCTGTCATGACTTCCGTTCCCGGTGAAATTGCAGGATACCGGGAGATGCCACTGTATGATGGTGGAAGAAGCTTTTATGCTGTTATCCGGACAAACGGTGCATTTTCGTATTTTGCCCGTAACCGGCATAAAAAAACGGTGCAGACACTTACCGCCCTTGAGTTAAGCGGAATCCTCAACAAGAATGGGGTGTATAATACTTTTGACCGTGCAGTGCCGTTTGCAGAACAGGTTCGCTCATTCCAGCGGCAGATTCAGATTGATGAAACTGACAACCACGATAAGTCGGTCAGGGTTCTGTGTGTACGCTTGTTTGACGAGGATCCGGTAAGTATTACAGGAAAAATTATTGCTGAACGATATTTTGATACCATTTGTGAAGGGGTAAAAACTCTGGCAAATGTAATTCAGGCATCGTATGTGTATATGTTTTACTCGGCTGATCAAAAGTTCTTTGAGGCTAAAGGATCATTTGACGATATTTCTGCGAACGTACAGTTCATCCCGGTGAACACGAACAAGTACCCTTGCGGTCGGGAACGGGATTTACGCATTCAGTTGAAAAAAGCCGGAATTTCCCATGCTGATGATACACTGCTGTTTGTCGACAGTCCGACCATGTATGCTACTGCTATGGCTGCAGTCTATGACCAGCCTATTCTTGAAACACTGGTACAGGTTAATGGTTCTTCGCTAAAAAAGGATCATCTGTTTAAAGTTCGTATTGGTACTCCCATCGGCGAACTTGTCTCTCAATGTTCCGGTCTGAAACATCAGCCTCAGAAACTTCTGATAAATGGTATGGTGAGGGGTTTCGCTCTTGCTGAATCACAGGTTCCTGTTACAGCACAGGTAATCAGTGTTACTGTTCCAGCAGTGAGTGACGTTGCAGACCAGCGGGAGGTACATTGTATCCGTTGCGGTAACTGTCATCGTGCTTGTAGTGTAGGAATTCATCCTGATAAACTTCTGTATGCCTATATGAACGGAAAAACGGTATCAGATAGAATCAAGAATATCGCGGCGCTTTGTAATGACTGCCGGTTATGCAACATTGCCTGTCCGGCCCGGCTTCCGTTATCTCAGACCATTCAGCTGTTACGCGAAGGAATTTCTTATGAATAAGCCGTATAAAAAAATTACCCTTGCTCCGTACTGTTATTCAGTCCCATCGGTTCATGAAACTGCACGGTTGACGACGTTTCTTTTTTTACCACAGGTGGTAATGCTGGTTATCACCGGCAGTTACCGGTCTCTGTATGTATTGGCGACTGTACTGCTGTCAGGATTTGCAGCTCAGCTTACCGACACCTGGCTGAGAAGACAGAAATTTGTTTTTGCATGGGACTCAGTATTACAGTCTCTTCTTATCGGACTATTTGTCCCTGCTGAATATCCATTGTGGTGGCTTTTCTTAATCGTTCTCTGTTCTTTACTGGTCTGCAAATATACCTTTGGTGGGTTTGCCCAGTCGTGGGCCAATCCTGCAGCTTTTACGCTTATTATGCTGTATCTTCTTGGTTCAGATTATTTTCCTGGATTTCTTGCGAATGTAGAACATCTGCAAAGCCCCAATGCAGTTTCTCTCCTTGTCAGAGATGGTATTATTCCTCTGCATCATACCGATTCTGCAATAACTGCCTTCTTGAACGAAAAACTGCTGGTAAAAGCCGGAATCACCGTACCGGATGGATATATGTCATTACTTATTGATGCTGGTGGTTCGATCCCTGCATTCCGTTTTAATCTGCTTACGCTTATCGCCAGTATTGTACTTTTTTCTGCTGATATGATTGCCTTCATTGTTCCAGTGGTATACCTGCTGGTGTACAGCATTCTGGTCCGCTATTTTGCTTTGTATCCATATGGAGGCTTACTTGGCCAGGGTGATATTCTTCTGGCATTGTTTTCCAGCGGTACACTGATTACCGCTTTTTTCCTGCTGCCAT
>JAZLJW010000181.1:0-4720 GCA_045597345.1 Treponemataceae bacterium | reverse complement strand
GTTCAGTGCTACCCGTAGAAGTTACCGCTATTTCATGTGGTGTGATTCTCCAATCCCTGCAAGCGAAATGCGGTATATCTGGCCCCTGTTCCGCCAGCCGGATGTGGAAAAACTGAACCGCATGGCCTCCTGCCTGCAGGGAGAAATTGACTGTACCACTTTTTCTGCTGCCGGTGATAAAAGTCTCAGTAAAAGCCGCTATATAGAAAAAGCGCATTTTTATATGGATGGTCCCAAACTGGTTTTTGAAATAAGTGCCAATGCCTTTTTGTGGCGCATGGTTCGTTCCATTACAGGAACACTGATTCAGGCAGAACAGAAAGGAAAAGACGACGACTATATCAAAAGAATTCTTGAAGCAAAGGACCGGAAACTGGCAGGTATTACAGCCCCTGCTGCTGGTCTTTTCCTTTGGGAAGTTGGTTTTGACGGTATTCGTCGCGGTCCGGCGTTGGATTGACAGAATGTCAGTCAACTCACAGAAACAGTTTCTTACAGCAGATTTACCGGATCAACATCGATTTCCATATAGCAATGATCAAGCTTTGGATTCATTGACTGGAATGCATGCAGAATATCCTGCAGAACTTTGATGCTTGGTGAGCGAAGCAGAATCTGCCGGCGGTGATTGGCTGCAATCATGGCAAGCGGGCAGTCTGTCGGCCCCAGAATATCAACGGCTGGAAGATTCGGAACTTCCCGCTGCCACCGGGATACAATCTGTTCCAATATCTGTGCGGTCGTTTCCGCAGCGGTATCAGCATATTGTGGCTGAGCGCTTCTGAAAACCAAACGGAGTAAACGGGCATATGGGGGAAATCCCATTTCATTACGCAGCTGCAGTTCTTCTTTGTAAAAACCGGAAATATCATTTTGAATGGCATAATTGATGGCCGGACGGGTAGGGTTGTAACTCTGAACCAGCACCTTACCATCAGGGAAAAATCGTCCGGCTCTACCTGCAACCTGTACAATCAGTCCGAACGTCCGCTCTGCAGCCCTGAAATCAGGCAGCATAAGCCCTGTATCAGCCAGGACGACGCCTACCAGCTTTAATTTCGGAAAATTTAATCCTTTAGCAACCATCTGGGTCCCTAGCAGTATGTCGGTTTCACCATTACGGAATGCGGCAAGCTTTGTTTCCAGTTCTTTTTTGTCCTTCATGGTATCCGTATCAAGCCGGTCAACCTTTGCGTCAGGAAATTTTGCAGCAACTTCCTGCTCTATATATTCTGTTCCGAAACTGCCTAGCCCAACATCAAGACTGCCACATTCCGGGCATTCTGTAGGAACTGGAACACTGTATCCGCAGTAATGACAGATGAAACGGTTCTTCGCTTTGTGCCAGGTGAGTGATACACTGCAGTTTTTGCAGGTAAGTCCATACCCGCAGCTGTTGCACTTGAAGAAATGGGCATATCCCCGCCGGTTTAAGAAAAGTATAACCTGCCGCTTTTCTGCAATAGTAGTCCGTATTTCCTCTTCCAGCACCGGACTGAGACACCCGTTGTCTGGAGTATTTTCCTTTGCTGACAGATTAACTGCAGTAATTTCCGGTGGTTTTCCGCCGGCCAGGCGCCGGGTCAGCGTATGCCGTACAATATTTCCCCTTTCCATCTGTTCCCATGCTTCAAGGGAGGGTGTTGCACTTCCCATGACAAGAGGAATATGAAGGTCAAGGCTGCGTTTCATGGCAACCTGGCGGGCATGATACCGGGGAGTATTACCAGCTTTATAGCTGTTATCATGTTCTTCATCAATGATGATTAAGCCTAAATCAGGAACCGGTGCAAAGATTGCACTTCTTGCACCAATAACCACCCGTGCCTGCCTGTTTAAAATCCGGTGCCATTCTGTAAGACGCTGACTTGGTGTAAGGCTTGAGTGTAATACTGCAACCGTGTTACCAAAGCGTCTGGTTACAGCCTCAATAACCTGATGTGTCAGCCCGATTTCCGGTACCAGATAGATGACCCCTTTCCCTGATGCAAGAACCTGTTCTGCTGCCCCTAAAAAAACTTCAGTTTTGCCCGTTCCTGTCGGTCCATACAAATAATGATACAGTGAAGAGGACTGCTGAAGGATACCTTTGATTGCAGCGTTCTGTTCGTCGGAAAGGGTATGCCGGGTAAAGCTGGAACCGTCTTCTTCAAACCCAAAACTGCCTGTTTCTGATTCACGCCTGCCGGAAGGAAGCATTGCAGAAAGTGCTTCACCCCAGCTGCACAGATAATAGCGCGATATCCACTGAGCGAGAGCTGCCTGTTCTTGGGTAAAAAGAGGTTCTGAATCAATCAGTCGGGAAATTTTCTTTATTTTTTCAATCGGGTATCCCAGGGTATCGGGTACCGAGTCACTTACTCCTACGATGCAGGCAACCATTTTTCGTCTGCCAAACGTTACTTCAGCGCGTAATCCCACCTGAACAGAATCATCATCGCAGGAATAGGTGAAGCTGCCGTCAATGGGAACATTTACCACCGTTTCAACGTACCGCATCTGTTTCCTGCATCAGTGGAGTAAGTCGGTTTCTGAATTCCTTCAGATCTTCCCATGCCGGACGTTTCAAATCCTGGTTACGCAATAATGCACTGGGATGATAGGTTGCCATAAGCGGTATGTCGCGGTATGAAAACCACTGTCCCCGCAGTTTTGTTATACCTTGTGTTGTTTCAAGCATGTGTTGGGCAGATATACGCCCCATACACAGAATAAGCTTCGGTTTAAGCGCTGAAATCTGGGCGTCAAGAAAAGACCTGCATGCTGCAGCTTCCTCGGGTAATGGGTCTCTGTTTTGTGGTGGACGGCATTTTACGATATTGGCAATATAGGTGTTGGTAGTACGAGAAAGTCCTATGCTTGCAAGCATTTTGTCCAAAAGTTGTCCTGCAGGGCCCACAAACGGTTTTCCCTGCTGATCTTCTTCATATCCGGGGCCTTCACCGATTACCAGCACCAACGGATTGGAAACACCCATACCTGGAACCGTATTGGTTCTTGTCTGACAAAGCTGACACCGGGTGCATGAACTGATTTTACGGGCAATGGTATCAAGTGATGAACTCTTGAGGGAAATGCCAATGGTACAGGGAACTGGTGGACGTCCGCTGATGTATGCGTCACTGAGAGAGAGTAAATCTGCTAGTAGTTGTTCTGGAGCACCGGTTGAATCCATATCTGTATTTTACTGGTAAGGTGTTTTTTAGTAAACTGAGTGAAAAATCATACAGACTGCCAGCACCGCATTTCATGTACGAAACTGTAAATAATCTGTAATGAATCTACTACCATAATTAAAAAAAATAAGGTATAATTAAGGTATGCGCATTTTATTAGTAGAAGATGAAACCCATTTATCACGTGCTTTAACTGAAATATTTAAAAGAAATTCATACCTTGTTGATACTGCTTTTGATGGTGAAGAAGCTCTCCGGCTTGCTAAAGAAGGGGTATATGACGTCATTGTACTTGATATAATGATTCCGAAAATTGACGGAATTCAGGTTCTTGAACAGATTCGTGGTTCAGGAAATAACGTACCGGTTCTGCTCCTTACAGCAAAGGATGAAATTGAAGACAAAGTTCGTGGTCTTGATGCTGGTGCAGATGACTACGTAACAAAGCCTTTTGTTACCGAAGAACTTCTGGCCCGTGTCCGGTCTTTAAGCCGCCGTCGGGGCGACGTTCAGGGAAAAGATTACGTCGTTGGAGATTTAACACTGGTAGTTCGCCGTCATGAACTTCGCTACAACGGTGAAGCTGTTAAATTATCGCTGAAAGAGTATCAGATTATGGAATACTTTATGCGTAATCCCTATCAGATTGTAACTAAAGAACGGATTATTGAAAAAATCTGGGGTGGTGATTCTGACGCAGAATACAACAATGTAGAAGTATACATCTCCTTCATCCGCAAAAAACTGGCTTCCATCGGTTCTCAGACCGAAATCGTGACTTCACGTGGTTCCGGTTATTCACTGGAAGATCTTCGCTCATAACGAACAGGGTACCCTATGGATGTAATCAGAAACCTGCGCGCAAAGTATATCTTCACTGTGGTTATATCCATTTGCCTGATTTTTTTCTCTCTTGGTGCCATTATCGTTGTATCTTCAAAAAGTCAGACTTCTCCCGAATATACATACTTTTTATTGAAAGTCTGCGCCCTTCTTTTTATCTGCGTACTGGGCATTTCTCTTGTTTTTGGCTGGCTTTTTTCCATCTGGGCCGTTAAACCGGTGGAAAAAGTCATCACGAAGCAGAAACGCTTTATATCTGACGCCAGTCACGAATTAAAAACTCCACTTTCCAGTATCAGCGCAAATCTGGATGTGCTCATTTCAGAAGTTGGTGAAAATAAATGGACCGAATATATCAGGGATGAAATTGATCATATGAATTCCCTGATTAAAGATCTTTTGACACTGGCCCGGTTTGAAAATGGTCAGGAAAAGCTGAACACAACCCCTTTCAATGTGGGCAATGCCATTTTACGCGCTGTATTGCCATACGAAACAACCTGCTTTGAAAACGGCAGGACATTAATCACTGATATCAAAGAAACAATTATGTATAAAGGTGATGAACGCAGTATCAAACAGGTTGCGGTCATCTTTCTTGATAATGCGGTCAAATACTCTGAGGAAGGAGCTGTTATAACGGTTTCCGTGTATAAAGAAGGTAAACAGGTCATTATTTCAGTGCGCAACACCGGACAGGG
>JAZLJW010000180.1:0-1376 GCA_045597345.1 Treponemataceae bacterium | reverse complement strand
GTAGCTGGCTTTACAAAATTAGTTGATGTTAATTCTGATGTTGTAAAACAGGCAAAAGCTCTGGGGATTTGTTTTGGAGAATAAGGAAGGTGAAGCGACTTTCCCCATGCGGTCGCACTCTGGGAACTTCGTTTCCGCTGTCGTTCCCTCCCCAGCAATGCCCACACCATTGATTCTGAAACCAATGTAAGAAAAGGTTCCCAATTGGGTATGCAAATTTTACAAAGATTTTACAAAGGAGCCATACACAAACATCTATTGCAATAGTACCTTTAGTTTGGAGTATTCCGGAGGTACCACATGGTCGTTATGGCACAGATAGCCGGTTTTATCGGTTCCTTAAGTCTTCTTCTGTTCGGCATGAACATGCTGTCTGATGGTATTCAGAAAGGTGCCGGCAGTAACCTGCAGAAAATGCTGGGAAAGATTACGGGAAACCGGTTTACCGCCGTCCTTACCGGTATCGGGGTTACGGCCCTGATTCAGTCATCAGGTGCCACCACCGTTATGGTAGTCAGCTTTGTAAACGCAGAAATCCTTACCCTGCCCCAAGCCATCGGAGTTATCTTTGGTGCCAACATCGGTACCACCGTTACCGCCTGGATTGTGTCCTTCTTTGGTTTCTCCTTTTCCATTTCCGCAGCAGCCATCCCCCTTTTCGGTCTTGGCTACATCCTGAAGTATTTCAAGCGCCTTACCATTCATAACTACGCCGACTGTTTCATGGGCTTTGCCCTGCTGTTCCTTGGGCTTGGTCTTTTGAAAGACACACTGACATTAAGCCCCTCATCAGTTGCATTCCTGCAGAACTTTGACTCTTCTGGCGGATTGGGACTGGTCATTGGGGTTGCCGTAGGTGCTTTCATCACCGCCCTTATCCACTCTTCCTCTGCCATGACCGCCATCGTACTTACCATGGCTGCCGGCGGCAGTATCAGCTGGGAACTGGCTGCAGCCATCGTACTGGGAAGCAACATCGGTTCCACCATTGATGCCGTCATGTCCAGTTTCGGGGCAACCGTCAACGCAAAACGCACGGCACTGGTCCATGTTGCATTCAACACTACCGGCACCATTCTGGCTCTGCTGGTCTTTAAGCCGTTTCTGGCCCTGGTAGACCTGATAGTCCCCGGAGCCCCGCAGACAAACATTACCACCCACATTGCCATGCTGCACACGGTGTTCAACCTGAGCGCAACAGTGCTTTTTCTGCCTTTTGTAAACCAGATTGCAGCCCTGGCCACAAAAATCATTCCCGAACACACTGCATCAGAAGCCGGCCATTACCACTTTCCGGCAATCATGCCATCTTCTTATGCCAGGGCCGACGTATACCAGTTCCAGATCCAGAAAGAAATTTCACGTATGGCCGCTAA
>JAZLJW010000179.1:0-9779 GCA_045597345.1 Treponemataceae bacterium | reverse complement strand
TGGCCTGGGCTGAAAGCTCTCCTGCTGCCAGGGTATCAAGAGGCTTGCAGCACAATGCAAAAAGTACGCAGCTTACCAGCGCGGGAACTGCAATGAATTTCAATTCTTCTACACCCCGGCCGTTAAAACTGCCTAAGGTCCAGGCATATACTTTGCGCAGTTCATTGTCACGGAGTATGACCAGTAATGATGTAATGGACGTCAGAAACACACTGATGGCACTACCTGCCAGAAGCAGCCGCATGGGCTCCGCCCGGGTACGCGAGCCGCCGCTTATAAGATATACCAGCACAATAGCACCAAGGGCGCCTGCAAAAGTGAACAGATGCAGCGCTCCCCCGGTCATGCCTGAGATAACGGCTCCAAGGGCAGCCCCTGCAGAGACTCCCAGCATGCCGCTGTCAGCCAGCGGACTTTTGAAAAATCCCTGGAATACAGCTCCACTACCGGCAAGCAGGGCACCTGCAAGTAATGCAAGAGCGGTGCGGGGCATACGAAGATTGACTACGATGATGCGGTAGTATTTTTTTACGGTTTCAGGATGGAAAAGGGCTGCAAGGCAATCTGCAAAGGGAAGCTTTTCACTGCCAAGAAAAAGCCCCGCGCAGAAGGTCAGGGGAAGCAGTACAGAAAGAATACTCAGTACTGCTACAGTCCGTTTTTTCTCTGACAGGTGGGGCTTATGCATAGGCGAACGGTTTTTCTATTTGTTCTGAGGAAAAGCCAGTGAGTTCAGTTCTTTTATGGAGTCGACGATACGTGGACCGCAACGGGAACTGGTATCGCCATCAACAATGTATACACGGCCGTTCTTTACGGCAGTAAGTTCTGACCAGTTAGGACGAGCCAGTACCGATTCAATGGATGTGTAGTTGGTGGAAGGAATGATGATGACATCAGGATCCCGGGCAAAAAGAGATTCTTCACTGATCATGGGGTAGCCTTCTGTCATATCACCGTATACGTTAACAAAACCGGCAGCATCCAGCATACCATTGATGAAAGAACTGGCTCCAACCGTCATATACGGATCCGTCCAGATTTCCCAGTATACTGTTGGTTTTACCGGTGCTTTTCTGAACAGTTTTTTTGCATAAGTCTTTTTAACGGCTTCAATGTCTTTTTTCATGTCGGCTACCAGTTGTTCTGCTTCTGTAGTGTGACCGGTAATGGCACCAATCTGGGCAATGTCGGCTAGAGTTGTTTCAATACTGTCTGCATCAGACAGAAAAATACCAATGCCGGCAGCTTTCAGTGGTTCTACAAATGAATCATGCATGCCGGCATACAGGATAACCAGCTCAGGGTCTGCTGCAATTACTGCTTCAAGGCTGATGGTGCTGAAACCGCCGACAGACGGTAACGAAGCTGCTTCTTCAGGGTAATTACAGAAGTCGGTACGGGCAATAACCTGGTCTCCGGCTCCTACGGCAAACAGAATTTCAGTTCCTGCCGGGCCAAGACTCATGATGCGGGAAGGAATATTGCGTGTTCTTTGAGGAAAGTAAGTGCTTTCAGCAGATACTGCAATACAGACGGAAGCAATAACAAGAAGTGCGGTCATCCGCTTAATAAAGGGAAGCTTTTTCATAGGCCGACTATAGCATATATCGATTATCTGTTGAATAGATTACGCCGATAGAAGAATGTATGTATGTGTCAAATTCACTGTTAAGAAAGACTGTGTTTGCTGCGGGAGTGTTTTTCCTTGTTACTGCCGCTCTCTGTGCCGAAGGGCTTTTTCTGGAGCAAGGCATATATTCCAACACCCATCAGATGATTATTGTCAGCGATTCTTCTCCCTCTTCAAAAGTATATGAAACATTCAATACGTTCTGGTGTGACGGACCGTATCAGTTTGATCCGGATGCTGTTACTGCGTCTCCTGTCGCTCAGATTCAAGATGGGTTATATCTTGATTTCTGCATCCGGTATCCTGCTGACCGTACTGCAGCTGGAATTACCGGAGTCTGGCTTCCCGGTGGTAACAGCACTTCTCTTTCTGTCAATGGCGGACAGAATGCAACGGCAAGGAAAAACCGCCTTACCGGCTATTATATCAGTGATTCGGGTGAAGTATGGAGCTTCCCGTACTGGAAAGCAGCAGCAGAATTTAATCCGGATGAAAAAGCATTTCTGACAATTACTGATGATGAAATGGTAACCGTTCAAAAAAAAGTACTTGTGGGTAATCAGGTGTATACCTGCACAGTGGGAAGAAGTACAAAAATCCGGAATCCGGAACGTTGTGAAAGCAGCCTCCTTGAAAACGCTAAAGTATCCTCAGATTCCCAGATTCTCAGCTTTGCACAGCCGTTGTATATCAAAACTCCCTATGAGGTAGATGACTTGGATTCCCTGATTGCACAAAGAAATACAACAGTGTATCCGCCACGTTTTCTGTGGGTATACCCGGTTGAACCTTCCATTTACAAAATTCTTGAGCAACGGTAACAGTCCCGGGGTAATCTTCATGAAAAAAGCATAATTTTATTATAGATTCAGCTTGTTTTAATAATGTATGACATCCCTCTGTATTGTATGTAACAATACACACATGACAATACAGGAATTTTACGCCCTTATTGGCGGTGACTACGATGCTACCCTGAAGAATCTTAAATCGGATGAGCGGATTCTGAAATATGTAAAAATGAGCGTAAATGATGAAACCTATCCCACTCTGGAAATACTGCTGAATCAGGAGAATGGCAGTGGTGCGTTCCGTGCAGCGCATTCTCTGAAGGGTATCTGTCTGAACTTGGGATATTCACGGTTATTTGTCAGTGCAAATGCTCTTGCAGAAAATATTCGGGATGGCGTTATAAAAGAAAATACCATGGACTTGTTTGAAGTGGTAAAAACAGATTATCTTCAGGTCAAGGAAGCTATTAAGGAATTGGAGTAAATTCTATGATAAAAGTCACCCGTTTGAATAATGTTGAAGTATGGGTAAACCCTCATCAAATTGAATTTATTGAACAGAATCCTGATGTAACATTGGTGCTGCTGTCAGGAAAATCGCTTATTGTCCGCGAAACTGCTGAAGAAGTCATAAACCGCATAGTGGAGTATCGTAGCCGCATCGGGGCATTCAAAAACGAACTGTAACCACCGCATTTCCCCATTTCCTGCGGGAAATATTTCCCTCGGGAAACTGTTAAGTCTTCTCTTTATTTTCCGATACACAAGGTAAGGTGTATTCCCTTTTGGAAAATACATTTCTGTAGCTGAACTTATTTGGGAGGATTCCTCTATGGATATAGCAACCATAATCGGTATTGTTGGTGGTGCTGCGATGATGCTTATGTCAGCAATGACATCAGGTACACCATTGAGTGCAATTTTCGACTTACCGTCTATTTTCATGACCGTAGGTGGTTCTTACTTTGCGCTGTGGATTTGTGCTCCTATGAAAAAAGCACTGGGACTTTTTGGCGTAATTGGAAAAACCTTTAAGATTCCAAACTACGGGGAACAGGCAATAGTTCAGAATATGGTTGCCCTTTCAGAAAAGGCCCGTCGTGAAGGTATTCTTGCCCTTGAAGAAGGTCTGGAAGATCTGGATGACCCGTTTATGAAAAGCGGTCTCCGTCTGGTAGTAGATGGTACCGACGGTAACGTAATCCGTGCAATCATGGGTAACGAACTTAACCAGATGGAAGCACGTCACTTTGACTGGATTAACATTGTAAACCAGTGGGCAGGTTTTGCTCCTGGTTTCGGTATGATGGGTACGGTATTGGGTCTGATTGGTATGCTTCAGAACCTGGAAGATAAATCGTCTCTGGGTCCTAACATGGCAGTAGCACTGATTACCACCCTGTATGGATCTATGCTTGCCAACTGGTTGTTCTCACCTTTTGCACAGAAACTGACTGCCCAGCACAATAACGAAGCAAAGGTTAA
Organism: Treponemataceae bacterium; assembly: GCA_045597345.1. Taxonomy (GTDB): domain Bacteria; phylum Spirochaetota; class Spirochaetia; order Treponematales; family Treponemataceae; genus Treponema_I. The sequence continues at coordinate 5,870 of JAZLJW010000179.1, read as the reverse complement.
GGAAATGGTTATTGAAGGGGTTCTTTCAATTCAGGCTGGTGATAACCCCCGTATTCTTGCAATGAAACTGCTGACTTACCTTGATCCGGTTACCCGTAAGGCTATTGAAGCTGATGTTCTGAAGGACTGAGTAAGTTATGGCAAAACAACCTGAGAAACCCAGTACCGCGTGGCAGGGTACCTATGGTGACATGATTACCCTGATGCTCTGCTTCTTCGTAATGTTGTATAACCCGACAGAAGTTGATGAAGTACAGCTGCAACAGATGACCGCTTCCATTCAGGGCGATCCTACTGCTGGTGGACAGTCATTGTCTTCCGGCCGTATGGCAGATTTAGGAAACAGCATCAACAGTCTTCCTGCAATGGAAAAGGGTAAGTCCCTTGGTCTGACAGAAAAGAGGGCTGTTTCATTATTTGCTCCGGATATAAAAACTGATAAGATAACCCTTTCTTCGGATGAGAGGGGAGTCGTTATTACCCTTGCATCAGACAGTTTTTTCCGACGGGGTAGTGCACAGCTGAATATTGAAAGTGTTCGGGATACATTACAGACATTAGCTCAGTTCCTGTCCTCTTCAGAATTACTGCATGATCAGGATGGAAATATCAGAAAATTCCGTATTGAAGGACATACTGATTCTTCTGATGAGTACAAGGGTGAATATGTAAGTAACTGGGAATTGTCGACAGCACGTGCAACAAATGTATTGCATTACCTTGCTGATTATGGTGTTGATGAATCACGATTCAGTGTTGCCGGGTACGCTGATACCCAGCCAAAATTCAGTGACAGAACGGAAGAAGGCCGGGCGTATAACCGGCGAGTGGATATAATAATTCTAGACGAGGGGCATTTTTGATGGTATACTGCTTTATGGGTGGATTATTTTACTAAGTATATTCCCCATCAGTATATCTCAAAGCTCGTCATTCAGTAAGGAAGGTTACATATGGCCGATGATGAAGATTTTGGAATGGATGGTGGCGGTGAAGACGCAGGTGCAGCTCCTGCCAAAAAAGGCGGTATTGGTGGTCTTCTTCCAACACTGCTGAAGTGGGTTGCTATTGCGATTGGTGCAATTGTTCTGATTGTAACCGTTGTTATCATTACCATGAACATCATGAATAAAAACGGAAGTGGGTCTGCAAATGTTGTCCCTATTTCTGCAGAATATACATCTAAACGCGAAGAACTGGACTGGTATCAGTCAATTGGTCAGATTTCTACCACAACATCTGATACTCCCAGTGCAAATGTTATTGTTGAAGTTGTTCTTGGATATAAAACCGAAGACAAAGCAGCTTCAGCAGAAATTACCAAGCGTCAGATAGAAATAAAGGATTTCCTGCGCCGCTATTTTAAGGCTAAGTCCAAGAATGAGCTGCGTGTTCAGGATGAGGACAAGCTGAAAATGGAAATCCGTAACTCAATTAACGACGATATTCTGACAAAGTCAAAGATTCGTGATGTTAAATTCATGACCCTTACGGTCATTGAATAATACTATCAGGTAAGCAGCCTGCTGTCCGGCAGACTGCTGAGCAAGAGTTGATTGGAAAAGGCTAAGTAAATGAACGAAGTACTTTCACAGGATGAAATTGACCAGTTATTGATGGCTATCAGTTCCGGAGATTCGGAACAGGAAAACTTCACACCGGTTAATGATACCCGTAAAATCAAGATTTACGACTTCAAACGTCCTGATAAATTCTCAAAGGAACAGATCCGTACAGTACAGATCATGCATGAAACCTTTGCACGTCTGACTACAACCAGTTTGTCTGCTCAGCTGCGTTCAATGGTTCATGTACACGTAGCATCAGTAGATCAGCTGACCTATGAGGAATTCATCCGTTCTATCCCGACTCCTACAACGCTTGCCGTCATCAACATGGACCCGTTGAAAGGTAATGCCATTCTGGAAATTGACCCTGCCATTACCTTCTCAATGATTGACCGCCTGTTTGGTGGTACCGGTCAGGGAACCAAAGTTTCCCGCGAATTGACTGATATTGAGCAGTCGGTAATCGAAGGTATCATTGTACGTATTCTTGCCAATATGCGTGAAGCCTGGACTCAGGTAATCGACCTTCGGCCACGGCTTGGTACCATTGAAACGAACCCACAGTTTGCACAGATTGTTCCGCCTTCTGAAATGGTCGTTCTGGTAACGCTTGAAACAACCATTGGTGAAGAAGAAGGTATGATGAACTTCTGTATTCCATACATCACCATTGAGCCGATTATTTCAAAACTGTCATCACAGTTCTGGTTCTCATCGGTACGTCGTAATTCTACTACCCAGTATCTGAATGTTATTAAGGAAAAGCTTTCAACTGTCGATATGGATGTAGTAGCCGAAGTTGGTTCCATAAATCTTCCTATCAGGGATGTTTTGAACCTGAAAGTTGGTGATGTTGTAAGTCTTTCCAATGTGCGGGTGGGGGATCCCCTTACGCTGAATGTTGGAGATCAGAAAAAATTCTACTGTCAGCCAGGTGTTGTCGGTAAACGCATGGCAGTACAGATTGTCGGAAAGATTGTTCCTGAAGGTGAAAATGAAGACTTTGAGGAATTATCCGTAGAAGGAGATGAATCATATGAGTGATGGTGCTATTTCTCAGGACGAAATTGATGCATTATTGTCTGGTGTAGACATGGGAGGCCTTGGTGGGTCTTCCGGCGGTATGTCATCAAGTGCAAGTTCAGCACCTGCATTTGATGTATCTACCTTAAAAAATTTCATTAATGACCAGACTGGAACATTAAAGGGAAGCCTGGATACCATGACTGGTGCCAGCTTTGAAGTTGGTTCTGCGACTGTTGAAAACGTAACCCGTGATGATGTACTGAAAAAAGTGCCGGAAATGGTTGTTTCTGTAGTTGCTGATTACAATACTGCTCTGGTAGGTGATCACCTGTTCATTATTCCTCCGGAATTTGCTCAGAAACTTACCGCTTTGATTAATAACGAAGAAAACCCTGAACTTTCTGATATGGCTTTATCAATTGCCGGAGAGTTTGTTTCCCAGCATGCTGGTTCTGAAGTTACTGCTCTTTCTGCTGGTGGCCGTTTCCCAGGTCTTGCATTTAATCCAGCTGAATCAGTACATGTTCCAAAAGCAATGGTACGGTTCCCCGCAGGCAGCTTCGCGTTGATTACGTATCCCATCAGTGTAGATGGAAATGCCTATTCAATGTGGGAAATTTTCAGCAGTGATGTTGCTGCAAATATTACGAATACTCTGGGCGGAAAGTCTGCCGGTGGGGACGCCGGTATCGGTGGTCTTTCAGCTTCAGAAATGCAGTCCATGACGTCTATGAGTTCTCCTATGGGCGGCATGAATATGGGTACCGGAATGAACATGGGTGGCATGACTAACATGGGCGCTATGGGTGGCGGCATGGGTGGTATGTCTTCTATGGGCATGGGTATGAACATGGGTAATCCAATGGGAATGCCTGGTATGAACATGGGTGGAATGATGGGCATGGGTGCCGGTGGATTCAGTACTGGTATGCCCCAGCAGGTTCCAAATGTTCAGCAGCTGCAGTATCCTAATCTGACCCCGACTCAGGGTGGTGAAGGCAACGGTAATATCGGTCTGATCATGGACGTATTCATGGAAATGACCGTAGAACTGGGCCGTACTAAAAAACCGATCAAAGAGATTCTGGGTATGGGTGAAGGTACCATTATTGAGCTTGAAAAACTGGCCGGTGAGCCGGTAGATATTCTGGTAAATCACAAGCCTATTGCTTGTGGTGAGGTTGTAGTTATCGACGAAAACTTTGGTGTTCGTGTAACTAAGATTCTTTCACCAATGGAGCGTGTGGCAGATTTACATTAATCCTTAATGGGTGGGGGATTACTTGTATACTTCTCGATTATTCTCAAAATTAACAGCAGCCTTGCTGGTGCTTTGTTGTACCGCAGGGCTTGCTCTGTTTGCACAGACTTCTGAGTCCAGTTTACGTCAGAACGAAGAAAATATACTTCTTAACTTTGATACACCTGAATCAGGTGCAGTCAGTTCAGTCAGTTCGACCACAGGTACTTTCTGGTTATTTGTCCGAATGATTATTGTTCTCGCAATCGTTATCGGCATTATCTATCTTATTGTATGGCTCATGAAACGAAGTATGGATCCTGGTGTTCAGGATGATGAGTATCTCCGTAAAACAGCCAGCTTAACCCTTGCCCCAGGAAAATCAGTTCAGGTAGTAACTCTTGGAGATCAGGCCTGGGTTCTTGGCGTTTCTGAAGAAAGTGTTTCTTTGATTGCAGAAGTGCATGACAAAGAACTTATCGACGCCATGAATATTTCCGCAGTTCCGGACAGCAGTAAGAAGCCTCTTGATTTTGCAAGCATGCTGGCAAATGTTACCGGTTCATCAAAGAAAAAAACATTTGTTCCTTCAGAAGATTTTATAAGAAACAGACGGGATCGTTTTTCCTCAAGAAATGGAGATTTGAATACTACGCATAATGGGGAAAACAAGTGAAAAAGCGGTTTTTTACTCTAGCTATTGCATTACTGGTGGCAATCAATTCAGGAATTTTCCCGGTAATGGCTCAAAGCGCATCAAGTCTTGATTTTCCTACGTTATCAACTCCCGGTGTTACCACAATGAGTTCAACCATAAGTGGTGTTGATATCCCTGTTGTTGACCTGACCATACGGCAGCCTGAGAGTAACCGGGAAGTAGCGTTTTCAATACAGTTGCTGTTACTGGTAACATTATTGAGTCTTGCACCCAGTATTCTGATTCTTGTTACCTGTTTCCTCAGGTTTTCCATTGTTCTTGATTTTGTCAAACGGGCCCTGTCATTGCAGCAGGTACCGCCTACAGCAGTTCTTAACGGTATTGCCCTGTTCATGACCCTTTTTGTCATGTGGCCAGTGTTTAATACTATGTATCAAAGTGCCTTCAAACCCCTTTCTGATGGCCAGATAGGACTTGAAGAAGCGTATCGGGAAGCTGAAGCTCCCATCAGAGAATTCATGTACAACCAGATGCGTGATGATCCTTCATATATTGCTACTTTTATGGCCATGGGAAACCTGGATCGTCCTGATACGCTGGCTGATGTACCGACATACATTCTTATTCCCGCATATATTCTGCATGAACTGACAGTTGCCTTCAAAATAGGCATCCTTTTGTATATTCCGTTTATTATCATTGATATGGTTGTCGCGTCTGTACTGATGTCAATGGGTATGATTATGCTGCCTCCTGTACAGATTTCCATGCCTTTCAAACTGATGCTTTTTGTACTTGTTGACGGTTGGGGATTGTTGACGACGCAGCTGTTTTCTTCAGTTATCAGGTAGGGGAGAATTAAATCATGGATACAGTACAGATTGTTTCTCTTATGCGTGAAGGTATCATGCAGGTTCTTATTCTTACGGCACCTATTCTTGGCGCTTCTCTGCTGGTGGGTTTGATAATTGCCATTTTTCAGGCTACTACCTCGATTCAGGAACAGACCCTTACGTTTGTACCAAAACTCATTGCTATTTTGGGAATGCTGGCGCTTCTTGGGGGCTGGATGTTTACCAGTCTTGAAACGTATACAAAAGCTCTGTTTGAAACAATCTCGCGGATTTCGGGGTAATGCATGCTTCAGTCGATTGTGGCTGCAGCTCCACTGTTTCTCCTGGTTGCAGTAAGAATTCTTGCTATTATTCAGACATCTCCGCTTCTATCATCCCAAATGGTTCCCCGTGTTGCAAAAATCGGACTGACCGGCTGTATTGCATTCATTGTCTTACCAGTCCTTATGAATAACCAGTCGCTCCCCGGTTATTTTCAGCAAGGTGCATCTGTCAGCCTTGGATCTGCAGGGGTAGTCAGTTCT
>JAZLJW010000178.1:0-1323 GCA_045597345.1 Treponemataceae bacterium | reverse complement strand
GAAACCTGCAGTACCGTAAGCTTTCTTGAAGCCGTTTTCCAGCCGCCCGATTGCCTGACCGTAAAAGTCAAATCCCGCAATTGTGCGCTTTAACTCAAGGCCAGCAGCAACAGATCCGCTTGCATATGTACCATAGAGGTCGACATTGGTGTGACCAAGTACGTTATTGTAAGCAGCAGCATATTTCATTTTTGACCAATCGACTGCTGTCGTACCATTTACATTGCCGCCTCCGACAAATGTCCAGTTACCCAGAAACGGCACTTCAATCTGGGCTACAAGCGGGCCAAAATCAGAAAGTACGTTTGTGTACACTTTACCGTATGTACCTGTGTTGAACAGACGGATATTACCCCACGTAAGGCTCTTTTTTCCTGCTGATATGAAAAAACTTTTCCAAAGGTAGTCGAAATAAAAAGACGAAAGGCCAAGAGACAGACTGTTTTCAGACGTAACTACAGACGCATGTAACGTGAAATCGGCAGCAGGCTTTACGGTCATGAAGAGCGTATTGTTCAGAGTGAGCGCACCGCCAGCCCCGACCGTTCCATTATTGTACTCCGCTGCAACACCGATATTGCTTGAAAAACTTCCCGTGAACTTTATTGCGGAAGCAGCTTCCTTTATGATGACCGTTGTCTGTCCTTCACCGGCAGCTGGAGTTACCGTCTCAGTATAATTATCAAGCGTTGGTACTTCTGCTTCTTCAACAACAATGTCTTCACCAGCATCTTCAAACAGCAGGTCAAAATCATCGAAATCATCTTCTTCTGCACATACAAAAAAGGGAATTATCAGAAGAAACAGAAACAGTAATACGCGTCTCATCAGCGTGCACCTACCATCTGCAGATACGATTTAGTATAAACAGCATCACTTACCGGCAAGAATGAAACATTCTTAATGGTAATCTGGGTTTTCTCATACTGAACGGCATCACCAATTTTTTTGCCGCGAAGATTATCCTGAATGACCATGCTGACCGGAATGGAGTATGTCACCCCATTAGATTTCACGAGCTGATAGGATGGAACTGCTGTCGTCCTGAGCTTTTGACCACTCAGAGAATAATCTTCTTTTTTCCGAACCAGACCATCATTCTTAGTAACCCAGATTTTCAGCATAGGATAATCAACTTCAATACCGTCTTTTGCCTTTAGCGTAAAAAGAACGCAATCAAGTTTACTGAGCATTACATCCTGTGCACTTTCTATAGTGTAGGATGAGTAGTACTTCTGTGGTGCAAAGTCTGAGTTTGTCGCATTTGTATTCTGGAACTTGTCTTTCGCGCTTGTATACGTAAACCGGTCGTCTGCAGGATCG
>JAZLJW010000177.1:0-4355 GCA_045597345.1 Treponemataceae bacterium | reverse complement strand
TCCCGTATGCTGGCTATGAATTTCTCTGTTGAGCTTATAGCTGAGGCTACTGACTTAGCGGTAGAGGAAGTTGAAGGACTGAAAAAGTCTGCGTAGGCTGTAAAGTTGATAGATTTATGAGAGAGGATGGGGTGCTTTTGGGGCACCCCTTTTTTATGGTTTTCATGCAAGAAAAAGCCCTCGCAGGGCTCACGTAAGTCGCAGGTACCGGTGAACCGGTCTGATGGCTTCTCCGCTAACGGGGGCTTGGATAACGGGAGTGTAGAAAATTTCGATTCTGTCATAACTTTTGTGTAAATGACCGGTCTATTTGAACGCTCTTTCCAATGAACTGCCATGTCTTTAATCGGCAATTGGGAAAAAAAAATCAGACCCGCAGGTCTCATTTTCATCAATGCAATTCTGCCTTATGCAGCTCCATTCATAGTTGCCTTAACTTTTTCTACATACTCAATGGAAACATTGCAGACTTTTGCAATCTTGCCAAGAGTAAGAGTGCCTTCTTTGATTAACTGAACAATAATTTCGCATTTCTCGTCGTCAATCAGTTCTTCTACTGCTCTACACATCTGCGACCAGATTAATCCAAAAATAATTTGGAAGTCTTTTTATATTCATGTAAATGCATTGAAAATATAAAAAAACATGAATATAATTGCTACAGAGGATATCTCAGTGAAGAAGAATTTATATTCATTTATTTCATCCACTTTTAAGCCTGGTGAACCTTTTTTTTATGGGGACTTGAAAGAATTTTCTCAAAACATGGATTCTTTGCGTCATCAAATTTCTAACTTAAAAAAAGAGGGGAAAATTGAAGCTCATAGCAATGGAAAGTTCTTTATTCCAAAAAAATCTCTTTTAGGGATTCCTGCTGTTATTTCCACAGATAGTGTTGTTGTTTCTAAATATATCAAGCATGGCAGTGAAGTAATTGGATATTATTCAGGACTGACTTTTGCAAATCAGATTGGCATTTCCTTGCAGGTTCCAATGGTACAAGAAATAATTACGAACAACAGTTCTGCTTCTGTTAGAACCATTCAGCTGAATAAACGTAATTTTCAAATCAGAAAGCCAAAGGTAACTGTAGATAACTCAAATTATAAGGTCTTGCAGCTTTTATCTTTGCTGGAAAATTATGATAGGTACATTGATTACGAAGTTGAAGATGCTGATGATAAAATCAGGAATTATGCACGGTTGAATAATATTACCAGAACAGATTTATACAACTATGCCGGATTTTTTAAATCAAAAGCTCTTAAGAACATTACTATGCTGGGGTTATAGAAATGTTTTTGCATGAAGACAAAGACTTATTTCAGGAACTTCTTACCCAGACAGCTGAAAAATTCGCTCCTTATTCGGAAGATATCATTATTCCGAATTTTAATTCTAAAGAGGCTCAGGGCGATTGTAACGTACCCCGTTTTAATTTTGAAACTCCCCATATTGCTGATTATTCAATATCGCATATGGATCCGAAAGTTACGTTGGAATGTTCCTTCTTATCTCCATGTGCTGCCCCAAATGTAATGACAGTCGATTGTTTTATTCAGCGTTTCATTAAGGACAATTCTTTGGAAGTAAGATTGAAAGAGAGGGGAATTGATACCCTGGATTCATTCAGCATGAATGTCCAACCATTGGAAAATACGTTTATCGATAAAGTGTATGCTTTGTGTGATTACTACATCGAAGGAAAAGTTGAAAAACACTCACGTCATTTATATGACATTTACAAGATGAGCCCTTTTATTACTTTTGACGATGCCTTTAAGGCATTGGCAGAACAGATTAGGAATCATAGAGCTTCTCTCGATAAATGTTACTCAACCTTACCTGATGAAACAAGAACAATAAAGGAACTTGTGCATGAATTTGATTCCTTGGACTATTATAAGAACGATTACAATGATAGAACGTTAAAACTAATTGAGGAACAGAATATTACATATGACATGGTGATTCAGAAGCTGAATCAAGTGGTTGCTGCTGATATTTTCTGAGTTCTTTTAGCTGTTCCAGCTTTGCCAGCAGTTCCGGACTGAACTTTTTCGTCAGTGTCACCTTTTGTCATCACCTGATGCTACAATTATGTCATGAATGCAATCGAACTTATTCACGGGTCCTGTGCGGACCAGATGGTAGATGCGGTGGTTAATGCTGCAAACTCCGGGCTTCACTCTGGAGGCGGTATCTGTGGAGTTATCTTTGCAAAGGCAGGATTGCAGCAGTTGCAGGCTGCATGCAAAACGTACCGAACTCCGATTAAAGATGGCAGTGCGGTTATCACGCCGGCTTTTCTTTTCCCTTGATCAGTTCAGGTATTTTTGGCGGAAATCTTTCAGACCCGGTATCAGAATCCACAAAGCAGTGCTGCCGTGCCTTCAAAAAATTCACTGCCGACTATCCTGATTACGGTATTGCTGTAAAACTGTGTGCCTTTGGGGCTGGGGAATATTCGGTAGCCCTTAGGGAATTCAGCTATCAGCAGGGCCAGCTGTAACCTGTCGTTGCAGACGGAAAAAGCTGGAAATCTGAGTTATACTGTCTGGTATGGAATACAAAATTGATGGCGGAAATCTGCCTGTACTGAAAATGCTGCTGCAGCCCGGAGAGGCTGTGGAATGTGAATCCGGCGCCATGAGCTGGATGGATAATGAAATTGAAATGCAGACGACAACTGGTGGCGGCCTTGGCAAGATGCTGGGCCGTATGTTTACCCAGGAAAACGCCTTCATGAACACCTATGTTGCCCACCGAACCGGCGAAATTGCCTTTTCTGCCAAGTTTCCCGGCTCAATCAAGGCTGTCCGTGTTACGCCTGGAAACGGCATCATCGTACAGAAAGGATCCTTTCTGGCAAGCTGCGGCAACATCCAGAGTGAAGTCTATATTCATCAGAAACTGGGACGTGGACTTTTTGGCGGTGAAGGATTCCTTATGCGGCGCTTTACCGGCGACGGTATGGTTTTTCTTGAAGTAGACGGTTCTGCCCATGAATACGAAATTCCTGCCGGAGACTGCAAGATTGTTGATACCGGTTATGTGGCCGCCATGTCAGAATCATGCCGCATGGAAATAAAAACTGTTAAGGGCATTACCAACATGCTCTTTGGCGGCGAAGGTCTTTTCAACACCGTAGTGTATGGACCGGGCAAAGTAATCCTTCAGAGCATGCCGGTAGTTTCCACCGCCATGCTCCTGTACCAGTACATGCCGCATCCTTCCAATAACGGTAACAGCTGAAAAGAAACACTTATCTGGCGGAAGTAATACAGCCTCCGTTGCTGTCGGTAATAGTTGCACCATGCAGCCAGGCGTTGGCACTGTTGCCGGCATCATACCAGACCGTATGTCCGTTCAGGATGATGTTGCTGCAGGTGCTGTCTGCATCAGTCAGGGTTGAAACGTAAGAATCACCGGTAACAATCCAGGTGCTGCCGGCATCAAGGGTAATGCTTACATCTCCTGCATCTGCAGTGTCAGCAGTTCCGCTCCATGATGAGTTATCCTTGAGCTCTGCAGTTACGGAACTGATGGCATCACAGGTAATTTCGCCGGTCAGCTGCTGACTGGTTGCAGTAAAGGTGAGTGTTCCGCCATTGGATCCCTGTTTTCCCCATCCCCGTTCGCTGTTGTTTCCGCTGCACTGAATCAATACATCGCTAACCCCATTAAGGGTACAGCCGGAAAGGTTGATTTCTGAACTGGTATTGGTAATGTAGAAGAACGGTCCGGAACCGGCATTGGTCAGTTTTGAACCGGTGGCAGTAAATACGCTGGTTCCGATACCGGCATCGCCACTCATGCTCTGGTACAGCATGATTCCTTTTTTTGCATAGCCGGTCAGGTCTGAGTTGCTGATGGTGATGCTGTTTTTGCCTTCGATAACGGCCATTTCTGAATCATAGGCGGTGCCGGTTACGCCGGTGACACTGATGTTCCCTGTTGAGTAGATTACCGGAGAGCCGTCTCCGTGGGTTTCTGCCGTTCCACCGGTTACGGTGATGGTTCCTTCGCCACGGTCTGTTGCAAAGGCTGCACAGTGATCACCCTGCGTGGTGATGGTGATATTGCTGGCGATGACGGTGCCGTTATAGGTGGCGTCAAGACCGCGGGAAGAATTTTCGGTTGTAGCGATGGTACTGTCAGAAATCCGGATGACAGCATCATCACCGGTGGCAAATACGGCGTTGGAACCATCGGCATCAGAAGTAATGGTTACATCGGTAAGAGTAATTGAACTGCCACTGGTTGCCACAACAGCACTGTTCAGCCCGTAAAAGTTACTCTGCTCTTCACTGGTGGTATCGCCACCGTTTTTTTTGAGTGACCCGCCGTTTACG
>JAZLJW010000176.1:0-5646 GCA_045597345.1 Treponemataceae bacterium | reverse complement strand
CCAGAAGCTTTTACGTCTACTGATACAGCTGGGGTAGCAGCAAAAGCCATAGTAGCAATCAGAGAGATTGCGATTAATACAGCAAGAATTTTTTTCATTTTTAGAAAAATCCTCCCTTTTCAGTAAATACCTGAGTGCCCGAGCCTACTTCGTGTTTGTATAAACACCTGTTTTGTGTAAGCTTTACTGGTACATACAATGCCGTGAAGGGAGGGCTATATTTTGACATACGGGTATATACGGGTGAGTACGGACAAGCAGACAGTCGAGAACCAGCGCTTTGAGATTGAGCGGTTTTGTGAAACGCAGAGGATTACCATTGACAGTTGGTACGAAGAAACGGTAAGCGGGGCAAAAGTTCCGGACAAACGGGTATTGGGGCAGCTGCTTGATGAGACGCTGCCAGGGGATTTAATCATCTGCAGCGAACTATCACGGTTGGGGCGGAATCTTCTTATGATTATGTCCATTCTCAACCGCTTGATGGAACAGAAAGTGCAGGTTTGGACTATCAAAGATAACTTTCGTCTTGGTGATGACATTCAGTCTAAGGTTCTGGCTTTTGCATTTGGACTCAGTGCTGAAATAGAACGTCAGCTTATACGGGATCGTACCCGGGAAGCTCTGGCGCTGAAAAAGGCAAGCGGTGTGCGGTTGGGACGTCCTAAGGGGCCAGCAACCCATTACAAATTGTCTGGGAGGGAATCAGAAATTCTCGTATTATTGAATGATGGATACAAGGGGCGGCGGCTTGCGCAGAAACTGAATGTCAGTACGGCAACGCTTTATAAATTTCTTCGCCACATGGGAGTATTCCGTTGATTTGGTGTACAAAAGTAAAAAAAATACGTAAAACAGTAAGAAAGTGACAATGCTGAGCATAGCGAATCGCTACTATGCAGGTATGACCAAAGATTTAACAGAAGGAAATCCTTTTAACCTTATTGTCAGTTTCAGCCTGCCGGTGCTGGGAGGAAACCTTTTCCAGCAGTTTTACAATCTTGTAGATACGGTAATTGTCGGACAATTTCTTGGAAAAGAAGCGTTGGCTGCGGTGGGAGCAACAGGATCGGTGTGTTTCCTCATCATCGGATTCTGTATCGGTATCTGCTCAGGTTTTACCATCCCCGTGTCTCAGAAATTCGGGGCAAAGGATTTCCGCACTATGCGGCAGTACATTGCTGGAAGCTGGTTCTGGGCAATTGTCATAGCAGCGGGCATGACCCTGCTTACTGCATTGGCCACGAAACCGCTGCTCCGCCTTATGCTGACACCTGAGAATATCATTGATCAGGCGTCGGCCTATGTCCGCATTATCTTTTTGGGTATCCCTACCGTCTTTCTGTATAATCTGGTTTCCGGTTTTATCCGCTCTGTCGGCGACAGTAAAACTCCTCTGTATTTTCTTATTTTTTCCAGCTGTCTGAATATCGTCCTTGATTTGGTTTTCATTCTTGGTTGCCGGATGGGCGTAACTGGAGCTGCTCTTGCAACAGTTATTTCTCAGGCAGTCGCCGGTCTTGCCTGTTTTTTCTACATGAATAATCACTTTGAAATTCTGCGTCTGACAAAAGATGATCTTACATGGCGGCCTCATCATTTCAGTGTTTTGCTGGGTAACGGAATTCCCATGGGATTACAGTATTCCATTACTGCCATTGGTTCCGTTATTTTGCAGACCAGCGTAAACACCCTTGGATCTGATGCCGTTGCGGCCATAGCTGCAGCCAGTAAAATCAGCATGCTGTTCTGCTGTATGTTCGATGCGCTGGGTACTACCATGGCAACCTGGGGTGGCCAGAATACCGGGGCAGGAAAACTGGAACGTCTGAAATCCGGGTTATTCCATGCAACACTCATCGGCAGTGTGTATAGTATAGCAGCCTTTCTGGTGCTCTGGCTGTGGGGAAAACAACTTGGTATGATGTTTGTAAATGCAAACGAAACAGCGCTGCTTTCTGATGTGCAGCTGTTTCTTTTCTGGAACGGCATTTTCTACATACCACTGGCACTGGTTAATATCGTCCGCTTTTTGATTCAGGGTATGGGATTCAGCAAACTGGCAGTCCTTGCCGGCGTGTTTGAGATGATAGCCCGTGCAGTGTTCGGTATCGCATTTGTTCCTGTATGGGGGTACGTTGCTGCGGTTATTGCAAATCCGGCAGCCTGGATACTTGCGGACTGCTTCCTGATTCCTGCGTTTTATTCCTGCTACAGAAAACTGGCAAAATGGGAAATTGAGCATCAGAGGATGTAGTATCGGCAAATAAACCGAAAAAATTATACTTAAAACCGAAAAAATCAGAAAATTTTACCTTGACCCATTTTTTTAAGATTAGTAATAATTTACGGTCTAAGGGAGAATTTTATAAAGTGGTCGCAACAACATTAGTGTATATTCTGCTAGTGCTACTTTCGTTTGTTTTACTTTACTTACTGTATCTTGCACTTTCGCTTAACAGCCGTCAGAAAGCAACAGCAAAAATACTGGATTATGATGAATTAACCGGTTTGCTTTCTGAACGCGGTTTTGATCAGGAAGTTATCCGGTTAATGAAGGAAAACCCGAATATTCCATATTTCATTCTGGATATGGATATCGACAACTTTACCTATTACCGGAATATTTACGGTGATGAACAGAGTGATTATCTGCTTAAATCCATTGCAGGTCTGGTCTTTGATGTTCTTGGTCCTGAGGAAGCTGCTGCCCGGATCAGATACGATCATTTTGTGTTTCTGTTAAGTGGTGAATCAGAAAAACTGAAAAGTGAAATGCAGTCCCGGTTTACCCAGTTTTTGAATAATATGTCAAAAAAGATGGTTTTGATGCATTTTGGTGCATACCAGATTGTTGACCGCAATGAAGCTGTGGGAAACATGCGTATGAAAGCAGTTGCAGCAAAACGTCAGGTAAAAGGTAAGCGCAACGAGCTTTTGGGGGTATATAACCGACAGTTGTTTCAGAAGCAGCGTACAGAAATAGAGCTTTCCAGCAGTTTTGATGCAGCATTGCGTGATGGCGCCATTGAAGTATATTTTCAGCCCAAATACAGTACCCAGTCTGAACAGATTGCAGGTGCAGAAGCGTTGGCACGCTGGCGCCGCACTGATGGAACATTGATGCTCCCTGGTGAATTTGTTCCGGTTTTTGAACATAACGGCCTGATTACCCGTCTTGATTTTTATATTTTCCATCAGGTTTGTAAGACAATCATCGCCTTTAAGGAAAAGGGAATAAAACTGGTTCCAATCAGTGTGAATTTCAGTCGTGTCAATTTGTATAACGAAGACTTTGCTGATAAGGTAATTGATAGTATCAAAGGATATGCGATTGATCCTTCTCTTATTGAGATTGAAATTACAGAATCAGCATATTTTGAAAATGAAGAATTACTGGCTGATGTTGCCCGTAAGCTGCATGATGCCGGATTCAAAATGTCCATTGATGATTTTGGCAAGGGATATTCCAGCCTGAACCTGATGAAGGGAAACAGTTTTGACGTGGTTAAAATTGACCAGGCATTCCTTGATGATACTAACAGTAACGGCGAAACCAGCATGGTTATTCTGAAAAATATACTGCAGCTTACTAAAGAGCTGAATCTGGAAACCGTTGCAGAGGGTGTTGAAAACCGTGCCCAGATAGAGTTCCTGAAAGAAAGCGGCTGTCATCTGATTCAGGGATACTGTTTCAGTAAACCGGTGCCTTGTGGTCAGTTTGAAACAATGCTCATGGAAAAAGCCACTGCATAATAGCGGTGTAACTGCATTGAAATAAAAAAATGTGCTATTATGTAGTGCATGAGTGCATTCGGGTTTACAAGAAGGGATTATGAATACTTTGATGAACTGCCATGCGGCATTGTGTTCATCGACCCGAATGACAACTTTAAGTACCTGTTCATAAACAGAACGGCAGCTACCTTTATCGGCTATTCAAGCCCGCGTGCAGCCATGAAAGCTATTGGAGTCAATGGTATCCAGTGGTTGCACCCGGAAGATAAAGAGCGGACGCTGCGGGTTTTTGATAAACTCCTTGAAACGCATCATAAACAGCGTAACAACTGCCGTCTCATCTGCCTTGACGGCGAAACCAAATACGTCACTTCAAATTTATCGTACCATACCACAGAGAATGACCTGGAATACATAAAAGTAACCTTCATCGACATTTCTGCAGAACATGCGGAACGCCGTCGTGCACAGGAAGCTAACTCCAAATATGAAACATTGTTGCGGAATATTCCCGGTGGAGTAATTCTTTTTGATGTAGGGGAACGGATTTCGTTAAAATTCTGCAGTGACGGTCTTTTTGACTTAATTGGCATGTCACGGCGGGAAATGCTTACCGTAAGTGCTGCAAATCCCTTTGTCTTTATCTATCCTGACGATGTGCCTATTGTCCAGAATGCTCTGGAAACTGTGGTTAATGTAAAGAAAGTGTATGAAACAACGTTCAGACTGCGTTCTGCGCCAGAGGTGTACCGGTATGTACATTTGCGCTGTGTGTGGGGTGGGTATGCTGATGATGGTCATCAGCAGATTTACGGAATTCTTACGGATGCAGATGAAAAAACACGTGCTGAAAAAGAAGCCGAATTGCATCGCCGCCGGTTTAATCTGGTTGTTAATGAAAGTGATGTAACGGTATGGGAATATGACATCCAGAATGGCACCGTTATACCTGAACCGTATCACATGCTCAAACAGATACCTGCACTTCCCATGGAACACTTTCCCCAGTGTTTTATTGAGCAGGGATACATAGAAAATGACTCCATTGAAGATTATCTGAACATTCACCGGAGATTGCAGCGGGGAACAGTTTCAGCGGAAGCTGATATTGCCTTCAGGGTTAATGGACTGCGTACCGAATGGCATCATATCAAATATGTTACCATTTTTGATGAGCTGAACCGGCCTTTGCGGGCTATGGGATGTTCTGTTGATATTACTGCCCAGAAAGAACAGGAAAAGATGTTCAATCAGGAGCTTGCGTTCCATCGCGAAGCAAATACTGACCATCTTGTTTCTTCAATACGTGCCAATATTACAAAAAATCAGATATCGGATAACTATAATCCGGTACATGGTCATATATATACCAGTATTTCTATGTCTGATCTGGTGATGCAGACGAGTGAATCCATTCCCAACAAGGAAGAACGGGAACAATTCCTTGCGCTGTTCTTACCCATTCATCTGCAGAAGAGTTTTAAAAGCGGCGAGCGGCGCCTGTTGTATGAGTATCACCAGATTCTGGATAATAATCAGAATTGCTGGGTCCGCACCATCATCCGAATGGTAGAAGATCCGTTGACTGGTGATATAGCAGGGTTCATTAATACCTACAATGTTGATAACTATAAGACCATGAATGCGGTTATTGAGCGGATAACCAAAAATAACTTTGACTTTATGGGGATTATTACTCTTGAAGACCGCCGGTTTACGCCGCTTTCTACAAAAATCGGGCTGCCCATTGATCTGGTGCCTCATTCTGTGGATTGGATTACAAACTATCTGAAAGAGTCTGGTGCTAATGACGAACTTATCGGGAAGACAGATATCGATGTTGTCATCAGCAATCTGGAAACAAATAATCAGTATTCATTTGCTTGTGATATGGTGGAGCAGGGCATT
>JAZLJW010000175.1:0-6850 GCA_045597345.1 Treponemataceae bacterium | reverse complement strand
CCTTCATACGGGCACCTTTCTTTATCTGCCCAAAAAAGAATTTCTTGTTTTCTTTTGAAAGCTGCCCCGGTAAACTGTCCCAAACCTGCTCAATCCGCGTTTTAAACTCGTTTTTTGCCCGTTTTCCAAAATCAAGCCGATACTGTTCCAGAATCTGATTCTGTAACTGTCGTACCGTATCATAATCTTTTGTCGCAAAAAACCGTGAAACAACTTCAGGCATTCCGCCAACGTACAGATAATTGCGTAACCAGTGGATGTACTTTTCCTTTAAGTCGGCAAGATACGTATATTTTTTTTCTAACAGCACGTTTACCAACGTTTCCTCACCGGCGGCAAGAAGAAATTCCTCAAAGGATAACGGATAGACATGCATCTGATCAACTTTGCCAACGGGAAACGATATGCCATCGTGAATCGCAACGCCTAACAATGAACCTGCTGCAATCACGTGATATTCGGAAGCACTTTCGCAAAAATACTTGAGAGATTCTACTGCTTTAGGACATTCTTGAATCTCATCAAAAATGATGAGCGTATCCCCAGGTGTTACAGCGATATGGGTTTCTGCATTGATATTCAGTAAAAGTCGCTCAATATCATAATCAGAATCAAATACCGATTTCATTCTGGAGTTGTTGAAAAAAGTAACATAGGCAACTTTCTTATAGCACAGCTTGCCAAATTCGTTCATCAACCAGGTTTTTCCCACCTGTCTGGCTCCCATAAGCAGCAGCGGTTTTCTATATTCACTTTCTTTCCAGTGAATCAACTGATCCATAATTAAACGCTTCATACCTTCATTATACACTTTTTCAGTGTAAAAACGACCTGTATACAACACTTTTTCAGTGTAAATTTGACCACTTCACCACACTTTTTCAAAGTTTATGCTGCGGCGCGCCGCGGGGGTCCCACTGTATACAGTGGGTATATGCTTGACAAAAGCATATAAAAACGGCGTCGCTTTGCTCGCCGTTTTTATATTTCTATCAATTCCCTATCCAAGGAGAAAAACCCATGAAAAAATTTAACAGTTTGTTTGCCCTGCTGCTGATTCTGACAGCTGTTTTCTGTCTGACTGTCTGTCCACAGCCTGCAGAAACCGAACCGGAACCAACACCTACACCAGAAACTCCAGCACCTCTAACTTCTGCAACCATCGATTACTCAAAGTACACCGCTCCTGCAAATGCAGATTCATTAACCTGGACCACCATTGACGCCAGCTTTGACTTTACCCGTCTTGCTAATACTACGTGGATCAGTGTTTACTCACAGTCTGGTCCCAATGGCGCAGGCACCATGTACGCAGCTACTGTGTCAACTATCAATGCAGATGTAACAGATGCTTCTATGACTGAGCTGGCTGCATGGATTATTACTGGAAATTTTACTCCAGATGAAATCGCCGCATTCGACGCAGCATTCGAAATTATGCTTTCAACCATGCCTGCAGACATGAGAGCAAACAGTACCGTAGAAAAAGTAACAGACGATCCAACTAAACTAATTTTCGGAACAACTACAAACGATGGAAACTTTTCTGATGATCCTACCAATGGCTCATTCAGAGACGCCATGTTATATGGTGCAGAAATTGATTCAGATAACAAGTATATGAGATATCCAGATGAGTCCGGATATGAATATAATTTCAAAATGTAATTCCTTCAGCATCTAGCTATGACAACTTGTCATCCCGAACTTTGATAACCTGTCGTACTGAATTTTGGTGACTTGTCATGCTGAACTTATGGTGCAGCTGGGATCCCGAAACAAGTTCGGGATGACATCAGAAATTCCGGGATGACATCAGAAAGTTCGGGATGACGGCATTGGCGTTTTGTCGGGATAACAACATTCTATACTGACACCAAGGGGCTGCCTGAGTACTAATCGGGCAGCCCCTTACTTTTTCCCCGTTTCACCCTATAGTAGAAGTATGAACATTCTTTACATTCACGGTTTTAATGGGTCGGTTAATTCTTCTACATACAAAAAACTGCAGGAACTGTTTCCGGAACATCACTGGGTGGCAGAAAACTTTAACCTTACAGACATTGCTGCCACAAAAGAGCGGATACACACCATCTGCAAAGAACAGCACATCAGCATGATTGTTGCCAGTTCTCTGGGCGCATTCTATGCCCTTGGCATCACCGATTCATTAGCCCGCATCCTGATTAACCCCTGCTTAAAGCCCAGTATCGAAATTCCAAAACTTGACTCCACCGTTCCCCAGCAGGTCATTGACCAGTGGAAAACAGAAGAAGCGTTTCATGCCGAAGCTGACAGCGAAGTACGCCAGTGCTGCTTTGGCATTTTCGGCAACCACGATGAACTGTTTTCTTACAAAAGCGATTTTGACGCCCTGTACAGAAAAACCAACTTCAGCCTGACAAAATCGTTCATGGTTGAAGGCGGTCACCATTCCCTCAGTTCAGAAGTACTGAAAAAGTACGTGCAGAAAGCATTCAACTACTTTGAACTGCTCAGCGAACATGTGGACCTTGCCGATTCCGTTCCTTTTCTT
Source organism: Treponemataceae bacterium (assembly GCA_045597345.1). Taxonomy (GTDB): domain Bacteria; phylum Spirochaetota; class Spirochaetia; order Treponematales; family Treponemataceae; genus Treponema_I. The sequence goes on along the minus strand of JAZLJW010000175.1, from coordinate 4,314 downwards.
GACGATGATGAACAGGATGACGCGCTGAAAGAACGTGTTGCCGCCTTCCAGCGCAAAATGGCTGCCTACAAAACCGATATCTGACATCTCCCGTCTTATTATCACCTTATCGCGCCAGCTTTCTGATCTCCTTCACCACTTCATCTCTGTCATTCCACCACCGTGGACTCCACAGACGGTAAATCTTCCAGCCTTTTGATTCCAGGAACTTCTGCCGGTGATAATCCCGCTCGCGGATTGAAGCGTCTCCGGCATACATGCTTTGGTCACACTCAATGCCCAACAGGTAATCGTTGTTCTTTTTAACGGCAAGATCAAGCTTGTAGCCGCCAATACCCACATTGCGCACCACTTCCATGCCCAAATCTTCAAGTTCTTCTGCAACAGACTCGATAAAGTCATTACCCGGTTCTTCTTCAACCGGTGTTTCTTCCTTATTTGCCAGAGCAAGCAGAATCTTGCGGGCAGTTTCAGAATCTTTACTGCTTACTGCAAAAGCATATTCAAGATACTTTTTCAGATATGCAGGCCCCTGATGCTTCAGATCTTCTACCACCAGTTCGTCCGGGGTAATAGAAGTAACAATGTGAACCTTTTCCTTAGCGCGGCTGATTGCAACATTCAGCCGGTTTTCACCGTTTTCGTTATTCAGCCAGCCAAAGTTGCGGTATATTCTGCCTTCTGAGTTTTTTGCAAACCCAATGGAGAAAATGATGATATCCCGTTCATCACCCTGTACGTTTTCAATGTTTTTTACGAAAAGACTGATATCTTCCCCGTTTTCTACACGGTTCCGCTCAGCAAGAATCATTTCTTCAAAGTCAGAATCCTTGTCGCATTCACTGTCGATTACGTCTTCAATCACATCGTGCTGATGGGCATTGAAAGTAATGATACCGATGGTTTCGTTGTGCTTGCGTGTTGCAAGTATTTCTTTAAGCAGATTTACGCAGTATACCGCTTCCTGCCGGTTTGCCGTTTTCTCCCATACGCCGTCATCAATTTTATGCACTTCTACAGGACTTGCTTCAGGATTTACCGCATTAGGGGATACCATCAACCGTCCCTGATAGAACGCATAGTTGGAGAATGCAATCAGTTCTTCATACCGGGAGCGGTAATGGTAATTCAAAAGCACATCATCATACTTGTATTTTGCAAGATCCAGTAAGCTTGGTTCTTCCAGAGCTTCATTGGTTTCTTCTGTTCCGTCAGTAATGGCGTCATCAGTTTCATCACCAAACCGCCCGATAAACAGCTTCATGGGGCGCAGCTGCTTACTGTCACCGGCAATAACAACCTTCTTGGCCCGGTAGATTGACGGCACGCTTTTTTCCACAAACAGCTGGGAAGCTTCATCAAAGATAACCAGATCAAAAATTCCCTGCTGCAACGGAATAATTTCCGAAACAACTTCCGGCGTAAGCATCCAGATTTTTACGCTCTTAAACAATTCAGGCTTGTATTTGTTCAGGAACCGGGTAACACTCATCTTTTTGCCTGTTTCCAGCCCGCGAAGGATTTCACCCTTTCGCTTTGATTCCACCAGATTCTGCATGTACTCTGAAAGCTTCAGGTAGCAGTTGTTGACAGTGTTCTCTTTTTTGGACTCTATGCTCTTATCGATTTTAGCAACCGTTGGAGCAAAAGCTTTCATGGTCTGCAGCGGCTCACTGTTTGCCGTTTCATATTCAACAAGGTGGATGTTCAAAAGAGCATTGTACAGCAGGTCATTGAATTTTCCGTGAGGATCTGCCTGTCTGGGGGCATACAGTTCAGTCAGTATTTCAAGCTCTTTCTGGTCTTCAAGCTGGTCAAGCTCTGCAGCAGCTTCTAGGTCGTTCTGCTGTTCAAGCTGAGTATATTCATCCTGAACTTCCGGCACTTCCTGTGCTTCTTCGGGGGATTCCTGCTCTGGCAACATCGACTGCACAAACAGCAATCCGTCAAAATAATCCCGGTTTTCTGCAGTAAGCTTTGCATACACTGCCAAAGCCTGCTGGAACTGCTGGTAATACTCCAGACTTTCAGTAATCTGTTCCGGAGCATCCATTATTTCAAGCCACATCTGGCGCCGCGATTTTTTTACAAAAGGCTTACATTCTTTCTGTACCTTTGCACACAGCTGTAACCGTGCAAAAAACTTTTTAATCTTGTTCAGCTGTTCCAGTTCCTGAGCCAGCTGATTGTTTTCTTCAATGATGCTTCTTATTTTAGCCAGGTCAATGTCAGAAAGGCTGTCTTTCAGATTGGAAATCCAGGTAAAGCGCGTAGCCAGCTCGTGCCAGGTGTATACTTCCCTACGCACGTCGTCATCGCTGAACAGTTCATAGCTTTGGTCAAGCTTTTCAATTGACTGCTTCAATAACGACTGCTTTTCGTCCTTAAGCTTTACAATCAAGGCAGCAGTATCTTCGTCCTGAAGGTCAAGTTTTTCTGACTTCTGGTACAGCTTGTACGGTGCTTCACCCTGCAGAGAAGCGGTAAAGAACGTCTTTTCAACAGCCTGTAACCGGGTAAATTCCTGATTAATTTCATCAGCCTTTTTCTGAACATCCTTATTCTTGCGGTTAGTGTCCAAAGCTGCAGTAATCATGTTATTTATCTGACGGTAAAAGTCAGTTTTATTTCCTACATCGTCAATGAGCAGCGCAAATTTGGAAAGTTCCCCCAGGCGGGAATATACAACGTCAAGGGCGGTCTTTTTTTCAGAAACCAGCAGGACTGTTTTATCCTGCAGAACAAAGTCAGAAATAATGCTGGTAATGGTCTGCGATTTTCCGGTTCCTGGCGGTCCCTGCACAACCAGCTGATCCTGGGAGTTCAGTGCAAGCAGTACTTTTTCCTGGGATTCATTCAGTGCATTGATGTACCTGAGGGAACCTTCATCAAGCAAGGCTGGAGCGGAGACTGCAGCCACTGATTTCTTTTTGGGCGGCGCAGGCTCTTCTTCTCCAAAAGAGGTCAACAGGTTATTCAGCTGAATGGTACTTTTACCGGCTTCAAGCAGGCGGTCAAAGTCTTTTTGAATGGAACTGTCACAGATAACAAACCGGCCAAGAACCATATTCAGGTCCAGATAAAATTCCCCGCCTTTGTATTTTGGAAACTCGTCGGCTTTGTACGATTCAAAAGGCGCGGGCTTTGCATGGTTCGGCACCGTAATCTTGATTTCGTTTTCCTTGTAAAAGTCACAGATAACGGTAAAAAAGTCTTTTGTATCTTCCACAACCGGGTTTGGCAGGGGCCGTTTAATGTTATTGAATTTGTAACTGGCTAAAACCAGGGTGTTGTTGAACAGAATATCGCGGGAATCATCCTGCTTTATGGTTATGGCAGAAGCTTTTTTTTCAATCGTCACCGGGAAAAATGCCAGCGGAGCCCGGATATTCAGATCTCCCTTGCTCATTTTTCCTTTGACATACGGATACCCGATATACAGGGTATTCATACCCTTATCCTTTAAGTCGCTGTTGGTTTCCCGCAGGATTTTTGTAATCCGTTTGTAAGAAAGCGTACTTTCCGGGTCACTGTGACTGTTTTTGAACACCAGCTTCTGCTTTTTGCCAAACAGCATATCAAGTGCTTCAGTGGATCCGTCGGCAAACAGGTCAAATCCTGCTTTTTCACGCAGAATGCCCGTATACAGCAGATGGTTGCGCTTGTTCAGTGTAACAAGGTTCTTTTCCAGCTCTTTCAGCGTCTTTTTAATCTGCGATGTCATTTTCGCAGCGGTGCCCTGATCATTGTATTTTTCGATTATGACAAGAAATGATTCAGCATATTTGGTGATGAATGCTTTTCCCAAACCTTCTATGGCGTAAAAATCTTCAACGGTAGCAGGACGGTTTTCTACCATGCTCTGAACAGATTCATCAGGGCAGACCAGCGGGGTGCGGCCCGTATGCTTTTTCTCTTTTTCTTTGATTGAATCACGTAAGGCTATAAGTTTATCGTATAACTCTTTCTCATTTTCCATATATAATACTCTAGCATCATTTTTCCAGACTGTTGAAAAATGCACACAATAGCCTCAGGTAAATTAAATCTGCATTGAAAACAGGAAGTTTTTTTATGGTATACTGGAAACATGAAAGAAATCGATGTACGGGAACTGAACCTTGATCCTGTAAACGTATTGCATACCGACTGGATGCTGGTATCAGCCGGTCCTGAAGATAACTGGAACACCATGACTGCCAGCTGGGGCCATTTTGGCTGCATCTGGGGGAAAAACATGCCTACGGCCATCATCTACGTGCGTCCCCAACGGTATACCCACGATTTTGTAGAACGGGAAGATTTCTTTACCCT
>JAZLJW010000174.1:0-17794 GCA_045597345.1 Treponemataceae bacterium | reverse complement strand
CGATGGCAACGATAGCTGCGGGAGGCAAGCAGCAAGCACCAAGCGGCAAGCGACGACGATAGCGGCGAGTGGCGGGTGGCCCGACGATGGCGGCGAGCGATAAGTGACGACGATGACGATGGCAACGATAGCTGCGGGAGGCAAGCAGCAAGCAACAAGCGGCAAGCGACGACGATAGCGGCGAGCTGCGGGTGGCAAGCAGCAAGCAACAAGCGGCAACGATAGCGGCGATGGCTGCGGGCGGTAGGTGGCGTCGATGGCTGCGGGCTGCGGGCGATAGGCGGCGTCGATGGTTGCGGGCTGCGGGTGGCCCGGCGATGGCGACGGGTTGCGGGCAGCAGACGACGGCTATCCCCCGGAAGAAAAACAGGCCTTGAGTGAACCCGATAGCATCTCGTTTGTTTTCCGATAGCTTACCCCTTCTACCAGAGGATTCACTGAGTGAGACAGCTAAGTACCCCTAGTATCGGACGTTGGCTCACTCATGCAGCAATTGACCTGGCCTGAGACAGCCCGACTTGTATAAAAGCTACGATTGAAGGGCTCACCATGCCACCTTTCAGACAGGTCGAGTGAGCAAAATCCGGCGTAAGATTCAGATATGGACTGACTCTCCACCTGTTGTGCAGTTGTGAGTCAGCCACCAGTAAAAGAACTCAACAAATCCGGCTCTCTCTTCACCACAACTATAAAAAAGAATTAGCCAAAAACAATGTCATGCCAGCAACAATGTCATGTCGGCAAAGATAGCACATCAGCAATGTCAGGCCAGCAAAAATGTCGTACCGCCACAAATGTCACATCAGCAAAGATGACACAACAGCAACAATGTCATACCTGCAACCGGTTCTTCCACCTGGGCGTATTTCCGCAACCAGGCACCCTCCAAAGCTGAAAGTCACACCGTCCCCCACCCCAATGACGCACCTGATCTTACGAACCCTAACAGCATGCAGCGTACACCAACACAGACCGGTAACACAAACAACTGTTTCGTGCTATACTGCCCCCATGCAGTCATTAACCCAGCTATTCAAGATCGGGAAAGGGCCCTCAAGCTCACATACCATCGGGCCAGAACGTGCCGCTCTGGTCTTCAAGGAAAAATATCCCCAGGCAGACCACTACACGGTTACTTTATATGATTCTTTGAGCAAAACCGGAAAAGGACACGGTACCGATCGGGTTCTGTACGAAACCCTTTCACCCACTTTTACTGAAGTTATTTTTGCCCAGGAGGCACTGACCCCGCTATCTCACCCCAATACCATGGATTTTGCAGCCTATAGTGGCGGTGCATTGCTTGGAACCATGCGGGCCATTTCCGTTGGCGGTGGCGATGTCCGGTACGAAGGCGTTGCTGTTGATCCGGTGCCGGAAGTGTATCCGGAAAATACCTTTGCCGAAGTCGAACAGTTCTGCCGGTTCCGGAATCTTGATCTGGCGGAATATGTGGCCTTCTGTGAAGGCGATGAAATCTGGGAATTTCTGAAAACAATCTGGGATGCCATGCGGAATTCCATCCATGAAGGCTTAAAGGCTGAAGGAGTACTTCCCGGTGGTCTTGATATTATGCGAAAGGCAAAACTGCTGTACGAGCAGCAAGTTCCGGATGAACTGCCTCAGGTGCGGGAATGCCGGCTTCTGGCATCCTATGCATTTGCCGTAAGCGAACAGAATGCCGATAACGGCACCATCGTTACCGCTCCCACCTGTGGAGCTGCAGGCGTTCTACCGGCAGCACTGCTTTGGGCACAGGAGCAGCAGGAACTGACTGACTATCAGATAATAAAAGGCCTTGCCGTAGCAGGCTTATTCGGAAATATCATCAAGCAGAACGCTTCCATAAGCGGAGCTCAATGCGGATGCCAGGCTGAAATCGGATCCGCCTGCGCCATGGCTGCCGCAGCCCTGGCATACCTTCACGGACTTTCTACCAGCCAGATTCAGCATGCCGCAGAAATTGCCCTGGAACATCACCTGGGACTCACCTGCGACCCCATCTGCGGGCTGGTTCAGGTTCCCTGCATTGAACGCAATGCCGTTGCCGTTAAACGGGCCATGGACTGCGCCAATCTGGCAAGTTTTCTGGGCGATACCCAGCGCATCAGTTTTGATATCGTAGTCCGCACCATGTACGAAACCGGAATCAGCATGAACCAGCGGTTCAGGGAAACGGCGGAGGGCGGTCTAGCCAAAATGTTCGACAGAAGAAGGTAGGGGTACGGCTTTTCCGCGCTGGCTGCGTCAGCCGCGCCCGCTCGGTGCTCAACGGGCGGCAGCCCGTCTCTGCTCCTGCCGTCTTGCTTCCTTGCCATCACGAAAAATCCGCACCCCTACAGTGTGTCACTACAACGTACGTCAGTACGCCTTCGTTCCAAATCCGTTCGGCGCCTAGCTGCCACGAATAATCCTACCTTCTTCAATTAGCTATTCTATTAAATCACAACAATATTCAGCTGCGTCGGCTGCGCCCGCTCGGTGCTCAACATATTTATTATTCCTGTACTGTTGAAACATACGTTGCAAGACATCGTTCAAAAGTTACCCGGTAGTTATCGAGAATCTGTAAATCTTTTACAAACTGATTACCGGGAAGCATATCATCTATGCTCATTAGGTCGGCATGCATATCTTCTATGATATTCAGACAGTAGTTCAATTCGAAGATAATCTCCTCTCGAACTTGATTCGTTTCTGTATTGATTTCCAAATTTGGCATCTCAGGTTCGCCACGTGTATCAACATCTGAAGTTCCCCGGGTTAGAGCATTGTACTCGCGCTGAAGGTTATTGATAGCATCTTTTTTTTCTGCAATAGCTATCAGTGCACGAGCAAAACGTATGTAAGCTTCAGATTGCAGAATTCTAGTATTTTCAATTACCAAATCATCGGAGCCCGTTTTTACAGTTAGATACACAGGAATTGAAGAATCGGAATATGTCGTACCATCCATACCCTTGTAATCATAAGATAGCCATGCTACCGGAGCATTCTTATCAAACGATTCTGAAAGATAAAGCTCTGTTACAATAGTTTCATAATCGCCATTATGTATCGTTTCCAGAAAATACGATACATTCTGACCATCGAGCGCATTTTTGTAACCCCAAGTATCAAGAATAGTAACGCCCTCTGCGAAAGCCAAGTTCATAGAGAGATTTCTCGCAGCCGGAACCAAAAGACGATCAAGTTCTGTACTAAATGTCTCTATCATCTTTTCATGATTAGAGATAAACCGAGAACTTCCACCCCCTTCTTCAGCAATTTCATTCATAAGATTAACATCCGCAGAAGTTCCAAGCCCAATACATGAAACATTAATATCTAATTTATTGTATTTTGCTGCCAGATTAACAATCTCTTGAGTTGAATGTCGACTATCGTTATGTTCGCCATCAGTGAGAAGAATGACACGATTATTATACGACGCATCATAATTGGCAACGACTTGGTTATATCCCATGGATAATCCGTCATATACATTGGTACCGCCATTCGCAACCATCTTCATAACCGTTTTCTTGAATTCTTGTCGTTCAACATATGATTTCATCTGCGTTGCGGGAAAAAGAAGGGTCGCTGTATTACTGAACATAATGAGAGATACATAATCTGTTGGTCGAACATTCTCGATAAAGATATTGAATGAATCTTTTACCCAGTCAAGTTTATTCTGCGAATACATTGAACCACTACAGTCAATAACAAAAGAAATATTGAATTTTGGTAAATCCTTGAAAGCAGTCTTTTGTCCTTTCATACCAAGTTGTACATAGGCAAGTTCTCCTTTCGATTCTGCATCAAGGGTAAACCCTACAGGAGATTCTTTAGGTAAAGGATACTCATAATCTACCTGAGCAAGATACGATTCAATGTCAATCTGGTTAGCTGGAGTAATATACCCCTGTTCAGATAGATACATCGCACGATCAGAAGACGTAGCACTATCCTTCATGCCACCAGCAAAGATGCAAAAAACACAGCATACTGAAAGATATGTTATTAATACTGCTTTTTTCATACATAACTCCTACATATAACGTACATTATAAACTCATAAATCTATCTTTAGTTACATTTTCACCACATGTAAGAAGTATCATGACAGATTCGATATAAAAAAAGCCGCAGCATCACGAATTACTCCGTAATGCTGCGGCTTATCATTTAAGAATCATAAAAGCCTGCTGGCCGTTGAGCACGTCGGTAAGTCCGCATCCATGCGAACTTACCTTCTGTAGTTTTGCAGTCGCAAAACTACACTTAGCTATCCGCAGGCGGCCTGACGGCCGTTGAGCATCGAAGCAGCAACGCGGCTGCTGGCCAAAAGGGCCCGACCTCTTCAGGGACAGGAGGATTTGGTCCGATATCAAGAAAGCGGTATTGTCAGGAGCGCAGGCGGCCTGCTGGCCGTTGAGCACCGCAACAATACCGCTGACGCAGAGAGCGGGCCAAAGGAACTGTCCCTTATCTCATTGCGAGTTTCTTAATAGACTCCAGAATGCGTCCTGCACAAACCTGCAGTTCGGCGCGGCTCAGAGAACCATCGTCCAAAGCATCCATAATAGATTTCTTGTCGTGTGGGCCACCAGGCTGAGTCATGTCGTTTCCGGCCTTTACGTTGTTGGCACAGGTTGCACTGCCGTATTTGGTGTGACTTTCCTGCAGGCCACCAGTAACGGTCCAGTCAGTCATGACGATACCTTTGAATCCCCATTCATCGCGCAGACAGTGGGTCTGAACATCACGGATTTCACAGGCATGGGTTCCGTTTACCAGGTTGTAACTGGACATGAGGAACTCTGGCTGAGCTTCACGTACACAGATTTCAAATCCCTTCAGGTAGATTTCGCGGAGTGCGCGTTCACTCAGAACTGAGTTACTGTACAGACGGTTGGTTTCCTGGTTGTTACAGAAGAAGTGCTTGATGGTTACGCCACATTTATCGTGCGCCTGAACACCTTTTGTCATGGCAGCGGCAATTTTTCCGGCAACCAGTGGATCTTCAGAGTAGTATTCAAAGTTACGGCCACACAGTGGGCTTCTGTAAATGTTCATGGCAGGAGCCAGCCAGCTTTCGGTGCCGAACAGTTCCATTTCTTCACCGATAATGTCACCACAGGCTTTGTTTACTTCTTCACTCCAGCTCTGAGCCAGAGCAGTACCGATCGGAATGGCAACACAGTACTGATAGAAAGTAGTTGAAGTATCAAGGTCTGCTACAGGCGGTGGAACCATCATCTTCATTTCTTCTGGAGTAAAGATGAGTGACAGAAGACCATCAAAGGCGCCACCCATGGGAACAGGACCTCTGGTAGGAGATACCTGATACTTCTGGTTCAGACGGAGGCCGGCAGGGCCATCAGTCAGAACCAGAGCGGGAACACCCAGATTCTTCAGGGCAGAAGTAGTTTCACCGGCAGCACCGGGCAGTTCGTGACCAGACTGTCCAAGGAAGGCACCGTCTCCGGGACCTTCTTCAAAACGGCCGATACACAGATATGCCAGCTGTTCATCGGTAAGGCCGGCAATAAAGTCCTGTACAGTCTTCTTACCACTGGTAACTTCTGACCACTGGATGGTTTCGCCGTGAGGAATTTCAGCAGGAATCTTCTGATAGGTATATTCAGTGCACGGAATGTCACTAGCTTTCAGGCTGATACGTTCAGCACCTGCCACGCAGTTAGGACAATCAGTGTGGAAGGGTTTGAATGCCGGAACAGTTTCCTTCATGTCTGTTTTTGGTGCGATATTCTTTGTTTTTGCAACTACGGCACGGGCATCAAGAGAGATGATGCCGGCAATGCTGGTATTGCGGGAACAGTTACCGACACGGATAGTGTAATCACCTGCTTCAAGAACATATGAAGCACAGGTATCACAGAAAGATGCCATGGAAGCGGTATCAAAAGATACTGTTACAGTTTCTGATGCGCCGGGTGCCAGTTCTGCAGTTTTTACGAAACCTTTCAGTTCCTGATATGGCTTATCAAGGCCACCCTGAGGAGCTGAAACATATACCTGCACAACTTCTTTTCCTGCACATTTTCCGGTATTGGTAACCTTTGCCATAACGGTAACTTTTTTGCCGTCAGCCTTCAGACCGGCAGGTTCTACAGTAAAGGTCGTGTATCCCATTCCGTAACCAAAGGGGAATGTGGGTTCATAACCGATGGTGTCAAAGTAGCGGTAACCTACATAGATACCTTCTTTATAGTAGGTATCGTTAGGATCACCAAAACCTTCGGTAGAAGGATAATCATTGATTGGGGCCCAGGTCATGGTCAGTTTTCCGGAAGGATAAGCCTTACCCAGAAGCACGTCTGCCAGGGCATTACCGGTTTCAATACCCAGCTGCCCCATAAGCAGTACGGTTCCTACTTCTTTTACCGGTTCCAGGTCGATAAGGCCGCCAACGTTCAGAACCAGTGCAAAGTTCTTGTATTTTTTATTGCATGCCAGAATGTCGCGGATTTCTGTTTTGGTCAGGTTAATGTCACCTTCAATAGGAGCGCGGTCTGCACCTTCACCCGAGTTGCGTGCAAGAACGTAAATGGCGGTATCACCTTCTCCATCAAGAGGCAACTCATATTCAGGTTCTGCAAATTCCTTTCCAAAGAAAGAGAACACCAGCTGGAAACCGGAAAGACCGGCAGCTTCACCTTCCTTACGGAGTGCTGCAAAGTGAGCTTTCTTTGCATCGGTATACATCTTTGTGTAGTCATCAATCCACTTTTTAGTGGTGATTTCAAAACCGGCGTTCTCCAGACCTTCTTCTACGGTTACAAATTTGCGTACATTAACGTCACCGGAACCGGTACCACCTTTAATGGTACTGCGGGCGCCGCTGCCGTATACGGCAATTTTCCCGGGAGCTGACAAAGGCAACGTGCCATTATTCTTTAAAAGAACCATACATTCCGGTGCCACTTTGCGGACAACTTCTGCATGTGCTGTTTCAAAAGGCTGAACATCAGGTGTTGTTATTCTTTTCATCGCATATTCTCCTCATATGTTTTCTCAAGACCAGGGCACAGTTTATATCGCCCTACGTACAGTATACGTCCCCATTTCTTCCATCGCGTACTCGAAAAAGAGAAAAACTATACGATTTTGGGGATTTTGACTAAAAACGCGGTATGCCCGCAAAAAATTAAAAAGAAAAATCTACTAAGAATCGAAATACGTTACTATCAGCTCGCGGTTTATCCCGAATTGTTTTCAAAAAGTATGATACAATTTATTGTTATTATACCAAAGTATACAAACTTGCTTATCTGGAAAGGGGAAAAAAAATGGATGAGATGAAGCTCTACGAAGAGTGGCCGGCTAATCACAAAAATGAAAAGAATCCAAGTAAAAACATTCTGAAGCTTGGACACCGCATTACTGACGTTGCTGCACATATGATCGGTGGTGTAAAAGCCAGCGATCCTGAATACTGGGGTCTGGCAGAAATTATTACTGAAGACATGGCAGAAATCGGTCTGACCATGAAAAGACGTCATCACTATAGTTATGAAGAACTGTGCAAACTGAACAAGAAAAAAATTGCCGAAATCGGGGAAGAAAAATTTGAGAAAACCCTGTGGGATATGGCAAATCTTGGTTTGCTGGAATACGATTACGGCGACCACCACGACCACAACGGCCGTACCGCACCACAGAGTGAACGCCGCTGGTGTCTCCCCATGTTCGTACCAGGTTCTGCAGAACTTTTCAATATGGAAGAACACTATGAAAACGGAGATACTTCCAACAAACGCCTGGAAGAACATCCTGACGTTGCTGCATTCTTTGAACGCATGACCTATATTCCGCTGGCAGGTATTACCCAGCTGGTTCCACCTGGTGGTGCCGGTATCGGTATGCATGTTATTCCGGTTGAAAAGGCCATTGAAGCAGAAAACACTTCTATTGATGTTGAACACATTTCATACTGGCTGAAAAAATACGAAGGTCACATCGGTGTAGGCCGCTGTTCATGCCGTGCATCCCGCAAAGCCATTGGCGACGGATGTGCTGATGACGAGTTCGGCTGGTGTATCGGTGTGGGCGACTTTGCTGATTATTGCCGCGAAACCGGAAAAGGACACGACATTACCTACGAAGAAGCCATGGCCATCATCAAGCGCGCCGATGAAAACGGTTTTGTTCACCAGATTACCAACATTGACGGTGACAACAAGATTTTCGGTATCTGTAACTGTAACGTAGAAATCTGTAACGCACTGCGTACCTCACAGCTGTTCAACACTCCAAACATGTCACGTTCTGCCTACGTTGCCCACGTAGATGCAGAAAAATGTGTTGCCTGTGGCCGCTGTGTTGAATACTGCCCTGCCGGTGCTACCCGCCTTGGTCAGAAACTGTGCGACAAAGAAGGTAAACAGATTCAGTACCCACGTCAGGAACTGCCTACCAGCCGCAAATGGGGCAAAGATAAATGGGATTTCAACTACCGCGATAATAACCGCATCAACACCCACAAAACAGGTACAGCTCCTTGTAAAACTGCCTGTCCTGCACACATTGCAGTTCAGGGTTACCTGAAAAAAGCCGCTCAGGGCAAATACGATGAAGCTCTGGCACTGATTAAAAAACAGAACCCATTCCCAGCCGTTTGTGGACGTGTCTGCAACAAACGCTGTGAAGACGCCTGTACCCGCGGAACCATTGACCAGGCCGTATCCATCGATGCAGTTAAGAAGTTCATTGCCCAGCGCGATCTTGATGCATCTACCCGCTATATTCCACCGGTAGTTATTCCAGCCTCTATCCACATGACCGAATTCAAGGAAAAAATCGCCATTATTGGTGGTGGACCTGCTGGTCTTACTGCAGCCTTCTATCTGGCAGAAAAAGGCTACAAACCTACCGTATTTGAAAAGAATGCAGAAGCCGGCGGTATGCTCCGCTACGGTATTCCTTCATACAAACTGGAAAAAGACGTACTTGCAGCTGAAATTGACGTAATGCGTGAAATGGGCGTAACCATCAAAACCGGTGTAGAAGTAGGCAAAGACGTTACCATCGATGACCTGCGTAAAGAAGGCTACAAAGCATTCTATATTGCCATCGGTTGTTCAGCCGGACGCCGTCCTGGTGTACCGGGAGACGACGCAGAAGGCACCTTTACTGCCATTGAATACCTGAAAGACAACAACTGCGGTGGCGAAAAATACGAAGGCCGCGTAGTAGTAGTTGGTGGTGGTAACGTAGCCATTGATGCTTCCCGCGTTTCAATCCGCAATGGGGCTGCCTCTGTTACCCAGCTGTGTCTTGAATCTGAAGCTGAAATGCCTGCTTCAAAAGAAGAACAGACTGAAGCTGCAGAAGATGGCGTAGTAATCAAATGCGGATGGGGACCAAAAGAAGTTAAGGTTACTGACGGTAAAGTTACCGGCATTGTGTTCAAGAAATGTACTTCCGTTAAAAATGCCGAAGGACGTTTTGCTCCAACCTACGACGAAAACGAAACCATCGAAATTGACTGTGACCGCGTAATCTTTGCTGTTGGTCAGGCTTCCGTATGGGGAGATCTGGTTAAGAACGAAAAAGTAGAATTCAAAGGCCCTGCTATTGTTGCAGACCGCGAAACCTACCAGACCACTCAGCCTGACATCTTTGTTGGTGGAGACGTATTCACTGGTCCTCGTTTTGCCATCGATGCCATTGCCGCCGGTAAAATTGCCGCTGAATCACTGCACCGCTACGTACACAACGGTCATATGAAACTGGGCCGCAACAAGTGGCAGTTCATTGAACTTGACAAGAACAACATCAAGGTAGAAGGTTACGATACCGGTTCACGTCAGGTTGCCGGCATGAGCACCAGCGTTGACCCCAAAGGCTTCAAAGACGCTCATCTGTGTCTGACCGAAGAACAGGTTAAGAAAGAAACTGCACGGTGTCTCGGTTGTGGTGCTACGATTGTAGACCCCAACAAATGTCTTGGTTGTGGTGTTTGTACTACCAAATGTATGTTTGATGCAATTCACCTGCACCGCGACAATCCGGAATGTTCAAGAATGGCTACTGCAGAGGATAAATTCAAGAAGATTATCCCATACGCACTGGGCCGTGCCTGCCGCATTCTGGTACACGCACCAAACAAAAGAGGACTGTAATCTCCATGCATGAAATGGGAATTATTAATTATGTAATCAAAGATGTTCTTGAGGTAGTAGAAGCCAATCAGCTGAAACGTGTTGGCTCTGTTACCATGTGCGTCGGTGAAGTTACCGGCGCCATCAATGAATATCTTATTGATTACTGGAATTGGGCCCGTAAAAAGGAACCGATTCTTGCTGAAACTGAGCTTATCATTGAAACCATAAAGGCGGTAACCTACTGCGAAGACTGCAAGCAGGAATACGAAACCGTGGCATATGGTAAAATCTGCCCCCACTGCAACAGTGAACACACGTACCTGTTGCGTGGAAATGAGTACATGCTCAAACAGATTGAAGCAGAATAGCAACGTTTCATGACTGACTGCCGGAAAAGTTCCCTGAGGCTTTCAAAGGGCCTTTTCCGGCGTTTTTATTTGCACACGTAAGGAGTACGACATGGCCGAAAATGTTCGGGTTATTACGATTAATGAAAACATTATGAGCAAAAACGAAACAATTGCAGACAAAATCCGTTCCGATTTGACTGCACAGGGAACACTGTTTCTGAATATCATGTCATCTCCCGGCAGCGGAAAGACCACTACCCTGACATCCCTTATCAACAGACTGAAAAATGACCTGCGTATTGCGGAAATGGATGTTGATATCAAAACCAGTATTGATGCACAGCGGGTTGCCGATGCCACTGGTATTCGTGCCATGCAGATTAACAACGGCGGTCTTTGCCATATTGACGCTGACATGACAAGCCGTGCCATTGCGGAATTCGGTGTTGCAGATACTGACCTTTTAATTCTTGAAAATATCGGGAACCTGGTATGTCCTGCAGAGTTTGATACCGGGGCCCATCTCAATATAAATCTTCTTTCCATTCCGGAAGGTGATGACAAACCTTTGAAATACCCCCTGATGTTTCAGGTTTGTGATGTTATCATCTTCAACAAGATTGATACTCTTCCGGCCTTCGATTTTGACATGGAAAAGGCTAAACAGCGGATTCTGGCGTTGAATCCCAAAGCGAAATTCTTTGCAATAAGTGCAAAAACCGGTGAAGGAATGGATGAGCTGGCCAACTGGGTCAGAGCACAGGTAGCTGACATCAAGAAGGCCTGAGCCTATGACAAAAGCTGAAGTAATCGCACTGTTTGACGGGCTCTCTGCTCACTGGGATGATATCAGTCATTCAGATAATTCATTAGTACAGACGCTACTCGATACTGCCGGTATCAAGAAAGGGAAGCGGGTCCTTGAGGTAGGCTGCGGGACAGGTTCCCTTATTTCAGATATTCTTAACCGTGACAGTTCTGACGTTACAGGAGTGGATTTTTCACCAGAGATGATTTTACTGGCGCAGGGGAAATTTCAGGGAGATCCACGGGTAAACATTATGTGTGCTGACATTATGGAAACCCATTTCAGCAAAAAATTTGACTGCATCATAGTCCATGACACCATACCATACTTTGACGATATTGACGCATTGATAAAACACCTGGGACACCAACTCATTCCGTTTGGATCCCTTTGTTTTTTTCAAAGCAGCAGCAGACAGGAGTGGAATAAAAAAAATCCGGAATACCCATTGCTTTCTGAAATTGATCTTGCCAGTATTATGAGTGAGACATTTCTGGTAAAGTCAGCCATTTCCGACAGCGAAAAATACTTCGTCACCGGCGTGAAAAAATAGCCTTAAAGAGGCAGGTCGCCGAACGACCGATTTATCACGAAAAATGTTTCAACATTTTTCGTGGGAGAATTGCTCCGCAAGAAGAATATTGCCAGCCGGTATGGACGCCGGCAGATAGGGCAACGAGTTTTGCACAGCAAAACTCGGTAATAAAAATCGGCATGGACGCCGATTTTTATTACCACACATTATCATCATTTACGTGTTCAAGACTTGGATCAACCGGTTCTTCACGCATAACCGTACGCATATAGCGGTTAACCTGATCACGCATTCCCTGCTTGGTCATGATACGTGGGTCAACAAGGTCATGGCTTACCCAAATTAAATGAATACCACGCTGCCGGGCTTTTTCTTCAAACAGACCGTGCATACCTTCCAGAGCCTTGCAGGACATATGTTCCCAGAGAATTACCGTATCAGCACGGAACTCTTCGCAGTACTCCCACAAATTATCAAGAAGCGTTTTGTACCCACCATGGGTCCGGTTACGCATAATCATGTTTTCATACAACCAGGCCAGATCCTTCATGGCCATATCTTTATCATCTTCTGACAGAATACGGGTAGAAAGCATGCTGAGCATATCGGTTAACGGCAGAATTCCCCAGCAGTTCTGTAACCACAACAGAAATTCAAAGAAATACTGGCTTTGAACACCCCATACAATGGCGCGATGCCGGTACTCAGGACAGTACATTTCCTTATTTTTCAGCGCTTTTTCCGCAATGCGGGTTAATTTTTCATCGGTTTTCGTGAACTCAGGAACTTTTCCGCTGACACCCATATAGTTGGTTTCAGTGTATACACACAGATTCATACCGATAAACTGAGGGTAATCTGTTTTGTTCATTTCAAGCCATTCCATACGGGTTCTGGTGGCAAGATTTACCCGGTGAGCACATTCGAAATAGTAATCCCAGTCCCATTTTTCACCGGTCTGCTCTTCAATGAACTTTATGGCATTGCGTACTTCACCGGCAGCATAATCCTGTACATCATCTTCCGTATGGCGCAGAGGCACACCCAGCTGGAAACAGGGAATACCGTCTTCAAGCTCCAGACGCTTACTGATGATACCGTTACCCAGCAAAGATCCATCACAGGTGGTATTACATTGGATGGCACATTTCCCCAGAACACAGAAATCGTCATCAATGGAAATGCCGGCTTCTGCGGCAGGCATGGGGCATACATCGCCAGGAAGTCCGTATTCCTGCACCACATCCAGATAGTGCATTAGCGAATGCTGGGTCAACAGGTTTGAGGTATAGACACAGGGAATTTCGCGGCTCAGCCCATGCAATGTGGGAAATCCCATCATGATGGCAGACATTTCGTTTTCATCAAGAAGAACGGTTTTATCAGAAAAAGCCTTATCGTTTCCCATACGGCGGTCGCCGCGGAACAGACTGTCAACTATGGCCGCCATTTCCTTAATAATCAGGTGGTATTCGATGCACGCCATGCGGAGATATGAACCCCGAAGGCCTTCTGTTACACGGTCAAGCATCATGGGAACTGCAAGGAAGTTGGACATCCAGCGGTAGCGGAAAAAACCTTTTACATTCCGTGGTTTTACAATAACTTTTGCAAGAATGCCAAGAACGCCAAGCCACTGGAAAAAATAGTACAGGGTATCGCGTAATCCGCGCCATTCCCGGCGGGTGCGTACCATGCCATTTCCATAGAGTTTTCCCAAAGGCTCAGAGCCAACTTTCTTTCCCATACAAATCCTCTTATGAAGTCTATATTTTACATTTTAGCACGATTTGTCATTTTACGTCATGTCAAAGATTCCAGGGGACCGAAATCAATGACATAACGAGGATATTGTTTCACGAATTATAATTTAAGGAAATATTAAGGACTATCAGGATTGAATATTGTAAAAAATCGAGAGGTGGGCTAGAGGCGGACAAAAATTGTTGAAGCCCGGAACGATAGTTTCTTTGCCGGGCTTCACCAATAGCGACGATATCGAGCGTTTTTGGCCGTCTCTAGCACGCCGGTAGATTTTTTACAGGAGTCATCATTTTGAAGATGTTTCAGAGAGTTCCTTGACGATGCGGTCGTATTCTTCTTCGTTCAGTGTATATTTGAGGCGGAGAATGACATATGCTGCCACCATCATGACAACAGGAACCAGAATCATACCGATACGCAATTCCAGCCGCTGTGCATTTGATACGCCGGCAAGGAACATATCAGCCTGAGCCAGAGCCTGATCCGAAGTCAGTTCCCCCTTTCCTACCAGAATCTCAAGACCGCTTACCTGCTGACTTATGGTATAGATACCGCTTGCAATAAGAACCAGAGCCACAATCCCCTGGTTTGCAGCACCGGAAAGCTTTACGGCAAAACTGCGGACTGCAGAAATGGTTGCGTCGCGGCGCTCGCCGTGTTTCCACTGATCATATTCAATGGTGTTGTTCAGCATGACCGTAATCAGGCAGGTGAAAAGCCCCTGGCAGAAGAAAATAAGGAAACCGACTGCATCAAGGGCAATGAGGTTCCGGGGCCACAGATACCCGTAGGTAAAGAATGCGGCATATCCAACAAGCAGACCAATAAGACAGCAGCGCAGAAGGGTTGCACGCTTGATTTTTTTTGAAAGCGGTGCGTACAGTGCCTGACTGACCAGCATCCCCAGACCATACATAACGGTGTAGATGAACACCAGATTGCCGCTTTCTGAATAGCCGTATTCCACATAAAAAAAGTTTACGCCGAACATGAGCAGCAGGTTTGCCCCAACGTTAAACAGGAATGTTGCAATACCGGTAATAATAAGCTGATCGTTACGGCCAAGAATGCGGAACATGCCGCCCAGGCTGATTTTTTCAGATGATTCGATACGCTTGGATTCAGTAACACCAAATACGGTAAGGAGCTGGAATGCAATAAAGGCACAGCCTACGCACAGACCGATGGTGCGGTACGCAGCTACGGCATTTCCGGCGATGACCGTGGGAACGATACCGGCAACGGAAAACTGTCCGATGCAGATGAAGATTGACATGATGGAAACCAGACTGTTGCGCTGGTCTTTATCACTGGTAAAGGTTGGAAGCATACCCCAGTAGGCAATATCGTTCATGGTATACGTCATACCCCACAGCAGGTAACCGATTCCAAAGAAAACAACAAAGGCCCAGCCTTCAAGGCGGACGGTAAACAGCAGCATGATGATGACAGCATTGGATATGGCACCGGCAGCAATCCATGGCTTAAACTTACCGCTTTTAAAATGTGCATTTTCGATAATAATACTCATGAGCGGATCATTAATGGCATCCCAGAGAAGGCAGGCAACCATACAGGCACTGATGGCACCGAACTGGGCAACCGTAAGATTGATGGTGTACTGCACATAGGTAAGGAGATACATGCTGACAAGAGCATACGCTGCATCACGACCGGTGGCACCGATGCAGTAGGTCCATTTTGTTTTGTTAGTCATAAAGGCCTCTGTACTTGTTGAGATAATTTCTATTCATAAAAGATCCTGTTCCCCTCTCATATATGTATAAACCAATAAAAATCTACCGGTGTACTGGATAAGTGCAAAAACGCTCGATATCGTCGCTATTGGTGAAGCCTGGCAATGAAACTATCGTTCCGGGCTTCACCAATTTTTGCACTTCTCCATTCCACCTCCCGATTTTTTACTGTCTACACATTGCAGCTGCATAACAATAATTTATGAATAGAACCCATAGTTATTGTACACCCGTATGCGGGAGTTTGCATGAGAAAGAAGGGCATGATACACTTGCGGATATGAGTATTACGTTGAAAACAAAAGAAGCCGCATGCGTCATCAGTGAACATGGGGCTGAACTGCGGTCTTTTATAAAAGACGGCAAGGAATATATGTGGCAGGCAGATCCTGCGTACTGGGGTCGTACAGCACCGGTACTGTTTCCCTTTGTAGGACAGGTTGCCGGCAAAAAGTACCGGGTAAATGGCACAGAATACCCTATGGGGCAGCATGGTTTTGCCCGCGACAAGGACTTTACCCTTGTAGAACAGACAGAAACCACCTGCCGTTTTGTCCTGAAATCATCAGAAGAAACACGGGCAGTGTATCCCTATGATTTTGAACTGACCATTGCCTATACCCTTACCGGCAGCACCCTGACCACCATTTGGGAAGTCCGGAATCCTTCAGATACTGACCTGAACTTCTCCATTGGCGCGCACCCTGCTTTTAACTGTAATTTTGCCACAGAAGACGGCTGGAAAGTTGCCCTGAAAAAAGACGGAAAGCCGGTAACACACTTTACCCAGTCTCTGTTTGGAGCAGGGCTTCTGACCCATGAAACGGCAGAACGCACCATTTCTGCTGACGGTACCGCTCCTGTTACAGCCCGCAGTTTTGACGGCGATGCCTGGGTAATTGAACACAATCAGATTGATCAGGTAACTATTATTTCGCCTGAAGGCAAACCAACAGTAGACGTTTCCTTTACGGCCCCTCTGGCAGGTATCTGGTCTCCGCCAGGAAAAAATGCTCCATTTCTGTGCATTGAACCCTGGTATGGCCGCGCCGACAAAGAAGGCTTTACCGGCGACATTTCTGAGCGTGAATGGAACAACACCCTTACGCCCGGAGAAACCTTTGCCGTACGCTACGATACCACAGTACTGTAATTCCCAATCCGGGAACTACCGGCGGCGCTCAATTCCACGCTTCCGGTAGTATTCAGCCTTATCTTCATACATCCGGTGATCAGCCATTTCCACCAGCTGTTTATAATCGCCAACGGTAAAGGAGTCTAATTCTGATGCAAATGCGGCGCCAAATGCTACATTCAACTGTTGGACACGACTTCCTTTCCAGTCATTCATTTTCTTTCTGAAGTCGGAAACAATCTGTGTGAAGTTTTCCGGCATACGTTCCAAAATAACCATGAACTCATCCCCACCAGTCCGGCAGCAGGTTCCAACACCACCAAAAACTTCCTTGATGATGCTGGCTCCACCACAGATCAGTTCGTCTCCCGCATTATGGCCATAGGTATCATTTACTGATTTTAATCCGGTAATATCAAACACCATACAGCCTACCGTACAAACATTCCGTTCCTGTATATCCCTGACTGCCTCTTCATACGCATGGCGGTTATACAGCATAGTCAGTTCATCATAGGATGAAAGTTGCAGAAGACGTTCTTTTTCTTTCTTCATTTCATCAATATTCTGTCTGGTCAGAATAACCTCAGTTACCATCCCCTTTTCATCACGGTCCACGGCAATAAACTGCAGACAGAACCAACCGATATCTTTACCGCGGAATTCAGCCAGGATGATATTTTTATCCTGCATACGTAATGGCAGCGTTGTAAGATTGGTAAAATTCAGTGCTAACTCCACATCTTCTGCAATCACACCTTTCTCAATGGTTTCGCGAACCTGTTCACGGGCATTGTCAGAGTGAGAAAAGAAACTCAGTTCAGAATCCTGACAGGAAATAAGTTCATGAGTATTTTCCGGGATATTGATGGAAATCATGGCATTATATACGCTGGCTACCGATGCCAGAAGATCGTTCTTCCGTTTCAGATTTGCCTGGTATTCCAGATTCTTTTGGTAGGCCTTTTCACGATGGTATAAATCACGATACACAAAGAGAATAAATATCAGCATCACGACAGAAAACACACCATAGATGGAATAAGCAGTCGATTCTTTCTGTAAAACTTCTCTTAACGTACGTTTTTCAACAAAATTGACCAGCCATTTCTCATCCAGCCGGTTGATGAACCCTTCATCACTGAGCTGCACAATAATGGTATTAATCCAATCCCTCAGATCAACCAGATCTTCGCGAACACCGATGGCAGGATAACTTTCCATCAGCACAGCGCTGGAAACCAGATCAAAACCGGCTTTTTCAACAATTTTCTTACCTACAGATCCATGACAGATACCAAAATCAATTTCACCAGATTCAATGGCTTCT
>JAZLJW010000173.1:0-26011 GCA_045597345.1 Treponemataceae bacterium | reverse complement strand
ACAACGAAAAAGCGGGCATAGGTGAGGGTAATCCATAGTTTTGTAAGAATCTTATTGTTTTTCATCTGCCGTATACCAGGAAACATTCCGTATTGCACTCCAGAGTATGGCGTACCCTGCAGTTCCCAAAGCCATGCTTCCTGCAACCTGCAGTTGCGCAACCAGATACTGGTCACGGAACACAATGGCGCATATCAGGGCTTCAATGGCACAGATGCCGAAGCAGACAGCATTGAACAGAAATGTATGTGGAATCGATGAAGTACAGCGAAAGTGATAATAGGAAGTGTACGGATACCGGGCAAGCAGCAGCAGTCCTGTCAGGTACAGGCTGAAAAGAATTCCGAAAAGTCCCAGTGCTTCAGGAATGACAAGGGCTCCAATAATATTGCTGGGTGCAGTAATGACTGCTCCTGCTATGATTAAGGCATTACAGAGGATTACTCCTCCAGCTGTTATCCAGCGGAATCCTTTCCATTTTTTGTCAGACATATCGGCTTTGTACAAATCTCCGGTATACACGCGGCGGGTAACAGGTTTTCCTGATTTCGGATCAATTTCCTGAACAGTTGCGTAATCGTCTATATAGCGTTTGATGAAGCGGGATGGTTCTGACTTTTTCATATAATTAACCTTACCTCTTTTTCTTTGTTTATGATACCATAAAGTTATGGAAAACGTACTTTTTGAAGAAGCTTCATCGATTATAGACTTTTTAAAACCCTATCTGACAGTGGATTTTCTGTTGAAATTGATCGGCGGACTTATAGTTATCATCGTTTTCTGGGCAGTGTACAAACTGCTTATGAAGATGGTATCCAAAATTCCAGAAGGGAAAATAACGCCCCAACGGATGATGCTGCTGCGGAAATTCATAAAATATCTGTACTACCTGATTATCGGACTGTTCGTGTTAAGTTTGTTCGGCATAAAATTCAGTGCTATTTGGGGTGCTGCAGGAATTGCCGGAGTTGCCATCGGTTTTGCAGCCCAAACATCTGTCAGTAATCTGATCAGTGGTATTTTTGTTCTTACAGAAGGGTCAGTAAAAGTAGGGGATACCATTATTGTTGGTGATATTACCGGTGTTGTTGATACAGTAAGTTTGCTTTCTGTCCGGGTTCATACCTATGACAATCAGATGGTTCGTCTACCGAACAGTACCGTTTTGAACAGCAACCTGATTAATAACAGTTATTTTCAAAAGCGGCGTATCACCATCAGCGTGTATGTGGCATATGATACAAATCTGGAAAAGGCTCTTACTGTGCTGCTGCAGGCTCCGGGGCAGTGTGTTCATGTAGAAATTGATCCGGAACCAAAAGTCTGGATTAACAGTTTTGGCTCCAGTGGTATCGAATTCGTCGTTGCAGCCTGGTTCCAGCCGTCCAATTTTCTTGACGCAAAAAATGAATTGTTTATTGAAATAAAACATGCTCTGGATACTGCAGGAATTGAAATTCCATACGACAAGCTTGATGTAAAAGTTATAAACGGATAATGCAGCGGTTCAGCTTCTGTTGCTTACGGCTTTCTGGACGGTTACGGCCTGGTGGATAAGGCAGCTGAAGAAGGCTTCCAGTTCTACGGTAAGGGTGCGGACTGTCCGGCTTAGGGAACGTTTTCCGCGGGGGCTTCTGGCAAGGGCTGCCAGATGTACCTGAGACCAGGTCTGGAATACCAGCGGGATAAACGTAATGGCCAGGCTGAGAATCAGTGCAAAACGGATCTTTTTTACCGGTGGAGCAAGCCGGACAATGGCGTTTTCCAGGGTTTCAAAGGCATCCTGAATTTCAAGGGAACTGGTGGTTTCAAAAATTGTCTGGGCTGTCCAGGTGGTAATGAAAAAATGAACAGCCCAGTAGATACCGGCAATCATTTCATCATAGACAAAACGGATGCAGGGGCTGGCGGTAAAATCCAGCTGGAACATACGGAACACCGTAAGAATTGCACCGATAACCAGTACGAACTTCAGCTGTGTAAGGCCTTTCCACCATGCCCCGGCCAGTACAAACAGTACAAATGCTGCTGCTGCACAAGCTGCCGTCTTCCACCACACCACAGGATTGGTGAAGGTAACGATGCACAAAACAAACATGATGGGAAGTTTTATCAGTGCCGGGATCCGGTGCAGGATCGTAGTTCCCCGGCGGTAACTGAACAGACTGAGTGTTACAGCCATAAAAGGTCCTCAATGTTCTGGCCGGGCACCAGTGGGTTTCTGATACTCCACTGTTCAAGATTCTGTTTCAGGCCATCTGCAACGCTGCCATCAAAGCGGATGGTTCCCCGGTCAAGAACAAGAAACCGGTCTGCCAGAGCAAGGCATTTTTCCAGTTCATGGGTTAAAAGAATAATGGTGTGACCTTCTTCTTTCAGCTGCTTCAGAATGGCGCAAACCTGACGGACACCTATCCAGTCAAGATTTGCAAAGGGTTCGTCAAACACCAGACAGGTACGGTTCATGGCAAGAATACCGGCAACGGCAAGGCGCCGTTTTTCGCCGCCGGAAAGAAAGCGGGCACCGGCATCCCTTTTATGCATAAGACCGACTCTCTCCAAAGCCGAATCAACTTTTGTCCACAGCTCGCTGCCCCGTACTCCACAGTTTTTAACGCCAAATGCTATGTCTTCTGCCGGTGTTTCTCCCAGAATCTGAGCATCAGCATCCTGAAATACCAGACCCACATCGCCTTCGTGCAATTCTATGGTTCCCGTTGTAGGGTCATCAAGCTGGGCTATAAGGCTCATGAGCACACTTTTACCGCTGCCGTTACTGCCTGCAATTACGGCAAATTCTCCGGTATTGATGGTAAAAGACACATCATGGAGGGCTGTGGTGCCGTCAGTAAAGGTTCGTGATACATTGGCAACGGTAATGGCTGGGGTACTCATGATTCTCCGGGTTTAAACGTTGATGTAGTTAGCGAGAACTGCGCGCAGTTTCTTTGTCAGTGGGATGGAAACCACAATCTTAATGATGGTTCCGGGAATAAAGGGTACCAGTACGGCAGCCAGAGTCGGTGCCAGTGGTTTTCCGGTAACACGCATAAAGCCGATGGTTCCTGAGCAGTAATTTACCACGTTGGCCAGAATGGCTGCAACGGTAATAAGAATCCACTGTTTTGCAGCAGGAGTTTCACGCAGTTTTGAAGATGGCAGTAAGAAGTGCAGGAAAAGACCTGCGGTGAGGGCTGCCAGCAGGTAGCCGATAAGGAATCCACCGGTAGGGCCTGCAATGATGACTGCGATACCTGCTTTTCCTGAGAAAACAGGAAGCCCGATACAGCCAAGTACCAGGAATACGAATACGGCAGCGGTGCCGTAAACAGGACCCAGAAGCAGACCGGTCAGGATGGCAAGCATATCCTGCAGTACGATCGGTACACCACCGGGCAGTGGTACGGAAACAAAGCATCCTGCAGCGGTAATGGCTGCAAACAAAGCAACAAAAATAATTGTTGTGCTTACTTTTTTAGTATTCATGTTTTTCTCCATGTTATTTGATATATCGGGCAGTGCCCGGCGGAAACAGCTTTGTGTTCCCGTTTGAAACTGTCTGAGCCCATCCGTAGCTGTTAAGACCAAGAAAGGCACATTCGGTACCGTTGTCCAGACGGATGGTGTTTCCCACATCAGAGCAGGCCGCATTCCACAGGGTGGTCAGTTCTGCGTCATCCCGGGTAATGATGGGGGCAAGCTGTTTCCAGTGGGTAAGAAAGGAATTGAGCAGGGTACGGCGGCTGTTTTCTGTCTCTGGTGTTTCATGGGGTGAAAACACGCTGGCAGCTCCTTCCGGGGCTGCATGCAGGTTTACGCCGATACCCAGGTTCAGGTACTGGGTATAGCTGCCGGTGGCCCGGAATTCGTCAAGAATGCCGCAGACTTTGCCGCAGCTGGTATCATCTCGGCACCAGATGTCGTTGGGCCAGCGGAGGTAAAACTGTTTGGCTGGATTTGCTTCCTGCAGGGTGCGTACCATGGCCAGCTGGGAAGCCATAAGGGCCCGGTGACTTTCTGCAACGGGCAGTTTTGTATCGGTTACCAGTGTAAAGGCAAGGCTTCCGGTAGTGGTAGTCCAGCTGCGGTCATCCCGTCCGCGCCCGGCGGTCTGGGTATCTGCGGTAATAACCTGCGGGTACCCGGCTTCTCTAAAGTTTCCGGCTTCTGCAATGCGCCGGGCTTCTATCATGGTACTTTCGGTCTGATGAAAGTGCAGGAACTGTTTTTCTGCAGTGCCGAATTCCCAGGGGTCAAGGCTGTCGGTTTTATCAGCGGTCAGCTGGTACCCGGTGCGGCTTCCGGAAATGCCGTAGCCGGCTTCCTGCAGCTTCTGGATGGCTTTCCATACGGAAACCCTGGTAACGCCGCAACTGGCAGCCAGTTCTTCGCCACTGACGGGAGAAGAGGCGTTGCGTAAACAGGTGAGGACGGCGTTTTTGGTACTGTGCAGATTTTCGTTACCCATATGTAAAAGTAGGGTAACGAAAACAGCTCGATATTGTCAAGGGTGGGGATATCGTTTCTTCAGGCGGTCAGTGTCAGGCAAAGGTGGATAATTCCGATGATAAAGAGGACTGCACAGGGGATTTTTATGGTAAGTCTGAGCCAGAGGGGCAGTTTTTCATGCAGGTTGTACCGGAACAGGAACACTGCCAGTGCCGGTACCAGGATGATCAGTATACCCAAAAATGCGTGGTCATTGATGAAAAGGGTAAACGGACTGAATCCGGTACAGTAATATACGGCAAAGAACAGTCCGGCGGTTATGTACAGGGTATCGGCAATTACAATCTGCAGCCACTGCTGGCTTTTTGCATAGTCTTCGGATACCAGATACTGGATGGGGTGGTTCTGATTCATACTCATGCTGTTACACCGACATGGCAAAACGGATGAATGCGTATGCACACATAAGGTAGCAGGGAATCATGATGGAAAGACGAGCCCATTTGGGGAGCTTCGGATGCAGCGCATACCGGTATGCAGACAACAGTCCTATTACTATCAGGGCAACAAGCACTGTCAGGGCAATACCCAAAGCCGATGTACTACTCAAAATACTGTACCCGGTTATAAGGGTGATGAGCATGTATACGGTTACTATCAGCGCTGCAATGTCCAGAATTACCGGCCGCAGGGCCATTTCCATGTTCCAGTTTTCACGGGATTCCTTATCCTGAAACGGATGCAGATATTCCATGGGTTTGTTTTTATCGATTTCTGGTGCGTTCATACAAATCATCTCCTTTAGTGAGAACGGCGGTCTATGCCGTGGTTCAGGTGATATGCCCGTTTTTCGGCGTACATGCGGTGGTCTGCTTCACGTTCCAGAACTGCGATGGAACATTCTTCGTATTCATTGGAACAGACAACGCCCTTTGAAAAACTGAAGCTGGAACAGAATTCACCGTGCCATTCACTGCGCAGTTTTTCAAGTTTTTCCAAAGCTTCGTTGACAACCCGCTGGTCGCCTTTCAGAATGGCTACAAATTCATCACCGCCAATGCGGTATGCCTTTCCTACACCGGTAAAGGCTTTTCTCATGCAGTCAGCAGCTCCCATCAAAAGTTCATCACCGGCTGCATGTCCTATGGTGTCATTCGCTTCTTTCAGACCATTCATGTCAAAATTGACATACCAGACAGGTTCCTCAAAGTGGGATTCTTCAAGTTTCTGCAAGTCTGATTCATAGGCATACCGGTTCAGCAGCTGTGTCAGCTCATCGGTGGTGGACCGTTTTTCAAGTTTCAACGATTCCCGTTTACCTACATCAATGTCCTGCGTTACAAAAACAACTTTTTCCAGTTCAGCATCTACGTTGCCGATACGGATGAAGCTTAATTCAAACCATTGATCATCCCGATTGACAACTTCTATGAAAATATTTGTCTTGCCGGCAATGCGGTCAGGCAAGGTTTTCAAATTGACGAAATCCATAGCCTTTTTCAGTTCATCACCTTCAAACCGGCTTTTCATAACATCACTGATAACATTCTGTGCTGACGTCCGTCTGCGCCCGATGATACTGGTAATGCGCTCCATAGCATTCAGCTGGTAGAATTCACCGGTTGCAACATTCAATACATGGGTTGAATTATAAATTGCTGCAATGGCAGAAAGAGCTTCCCGTTCCCGTTTTTCGGCCGACATTGTTTTTTCCAGCTTCTGCTGCTGCCGCAGCTCCAGTTTTTTGTATTCGTTTATGCTTTCGGTGCAGCAGATACAGCGTTCTACATTGCCTTGTGCATCATATGTAGATGGAATGAAGGTAGCACGCAGCCAGCCGAGGCTGATACTTTCTATTTCAATGGACAGTGAGCCCTTGTTCTTCAACTCGGATTTGAGAAAATCAGTATTGGTGTATTTTTTGATTTTTACGAATGACTTATCGGTAAACTTGTAAAAATAAGGACTTAAGTCCATAGATATCATGCCGTCGGCAGTTGCGGTGGGGGCAAAGGATTTGTTTCTGTCACACAGAATCCGAGCCTGGTTTTTAAGCAGGTCAATGTTCAGAACGCTGTTGTAGTGCGATTGAATGGCAGCACCCAGTTCAAGCTGCTGCAGCAGCTGTTCATTGAAGCTGGTTACATCCTGATGGTATCCGCGCAGTTTCATGCCTTCTTCAATGAACAGAGGATCCCGCATACCACCGCAGCGGACAATTATCCTGCCCATTTCCGGGTGATGATACAGGTAGGTTACTTCTGCCTGCAGACCACTTTTGATTTTATCAACGCAATCAAGTACTGCCGTAATGTATTCACGGTCAATGTGGCTGAACCAGTAATTATAGACCTGTTCGGGCGTGGAATCTTTAGGGCAACCGATGAGGTGTATCATGGTCTGGTCACCGAACATTTTTGGTGCTCTGATACCAATGTCAATGGACCAGGTACCCATGGAAGCCGCAGACAGAACGCTGTTGACCTTGTATTCCAGATGGCGGTGTCGTTCCAGTGTCTGTTCCTGCTGGTCGAGAATCGGCTGCAGGTCACGGATGGTAATGTACGCAACAGAAACGGTACCGGTATCGGTAAGATTGACGGTGATAGATCCCTGCAATGCATGATATCTGCCGTTAATCAGCATCATGTTGTCAAAACTTTCAGGACCGCGCAGTGATGAAAGATGAGCTATAGAAATAGACTGTTCCACAGTACTGATGTAATCAGGATGGGTGTTTGAAACAATTTGCTGTCTGAATGCACTGATTGGAAAAGTCTGGCCTTCTAAATCACTGTCAAATGTATTCAAAAGGATATCAACAGTCTCAGTATCCAGTGTGATTTGCAGTACGACATCTGAGAACATGGCCATGCTGTCAAAAAGTGCATGGTTATAACTTTCTCCGTTAATAACTGACTTCAGCATACTATCAGTGTAGGACTGAATCAGTAAAACTACAATACCCTTACGGTATTACCCGTATCTGCCGGTTACTGTCTGAAAAACCTGGCTTTGCGTAAACAAAAAGGTAGCTGGATGGGCCTGATTTTTCCGGAACCGGTGACAGGGGGTCGATGTCAAAGGATTCCATATCTGTAGCTCCGTACAGAAGGCGGGTTGGTCCTTCAAATCCGTTGGTTTCCAGGGCTGCGCGATGATTTTCTTTATCGTAGCGGTGGGTATACCAGACGGGGAATGTTGAGGTTCTGCCTGCGGCGATGAAGTCAAAGCGGAGTAATTCCCGTGCGGTATGGTCTGTGGCACAGAAAGATGCAAGCCAGTCGAACCAGTAAGCGGGCCGCCGGGCGTCATCCAGATCTCCGTGAGAACGGGCAAAAGTGGCAGCGGTGCTCACCAGGTGCCAGAATCCCCGGGTGCGGCCCAGATACTCCATGGTGCGGGGCATGGTGCCGCTGTTCCAGAAGGCGTCAGTAATGGTTTCCACATCTTTCAGAAAATTGACATCATCATAGGACAGGTAGGGCGTAGAAAAGGTTTCGTACGGTGGTTCTGCCATCCATTTCCAGCCGTTTTTCTTTGCATAGTCTTCCATGGTGGTGCCGTGGAGTACTTTCAGAAATCCCAGTTGCAGTGCATCAGGGCGCAGTGCCATGACAAAGTCATAGGAGCGGCCGAAGGATTCCAGATCTTCATAGGGAAGGCCGGCAATCAGATCCAGATGGGTATGAATGGTTCGGGGAATGCGTCTTATGTTCTCTGCCAGTTTTGTGGTTTCAGGGGAGCGGCCAACTGCCTGCAGGGTCTGTGGATTGGAAGACTGGATGCCGATTTCAAACTGCATGATGCCGGCCGGAACCTGCTGCAGAAATGTCAGAGCACGGTCACTCAGATATTCAGCTTCAATTTCAAAGTGGAACATGGTTTTGTGGCCGTTGTCACCATGGTGATCAAGTATGTACTGCCAGATGGCAATATAACGGTCTTCGTTCAGGTTGTAGGTGCGGTCTACGAATTTTACCAGTCGGACTCCCGCATCAATAAAGGTCTGCAGGTCCCGGTATACCCGGTCCAGCGAAAGAAAGCGTACCCGCTTATCCAGCGATGACATGCAGTAGGCACAGCTGAAAGGGCATCCTCTGGCAGATTCATAGTAGTAAATGCGGTTTTCCGGGTCGGTAATTTCAGGATACGGGAACGGCACTGTATCCAGGTTGCAGATTAAAGGACGTTCGCCCGTAAACTCACAAAAACCGGTATCACATTCGCTACGGTAGAAAATACCTTGTACCGTGTGGTAATCCTTTCCTTCTGCCAGCTCTTTTACGGTTTCTTCGCCTTCTCCGGTAATAATGAAATCAAGAACCGGAAAGTCATTCAGGTAGCCTTGGGCATAAAAGCCGGTTTCCGGTCCTCCGGCTCCAACCGTTGCATTGGGAAGTACTTTCTTAATGTCGCCCAGCAGTTTTTTGACCATTGCCGCATTCCAGATATAGGTTGAAAACAGCACCATATCCGGCTGGTAACTTGCAATGCCTCTCAGAATTTCACCTTCGCTCTGGTTGATGGTCCATTCAGCAAACGTGATGTTTTCCGGCTGTGCAATACGGGCCTTTGCATACAGGGACAGATAGCGGACTGCTATGTTGGTGTGGTTGTAGCGGGCGTTGAGGGCGACTAAGAGGATTTTCATTCTCTCATTATAACGGGGCGGACCCTTTGAGACTATTACTCAATGGGCCATACGATCAGTGTACGACTTTAGCAAAAGGCGATGTCGGTAAAAAGTGTTGCTTATTGTCACCCTGAACTAGTTTCAGGGTCTCATCATAAGTCCACAAATCTACCGGATTGCCAGTACATGCAAAAACGCTCGATAACGTCGCTATTGGTGAATCCCGGCATGGAAACTATATAACGTCCATGCTGGCCACATGGACGCCGGGCTTCAACAATTTTTGCCTGCACTGTCAATCCTCCCGATTTGCGGTATTTTGTGCCTCTCTTGTTGCTGAGTAGCATTCAGCAACACTTTTTACGGACATCGCCTGACAAAAATACGGGAAGGAAGACAGCGACTGACAAAAACACTCGCAGGACGGAAAGATAGTTTCCTTGCCGGCCTGCGCGTGTAGCGACGATATCTAGCGGTTTTGGCAGTTGCTGTCTGACTGGTAGTATTTTTATGCATGATGCTTTTCTTCCGTAAGGGCTGTTACTGTTATGTGGGGTGTAAAGTTTTGCTTGGTTTACGATTTTGAAGGATGTTCCTACATTATGTTCAGACAGACAATGGAGGAACATAATGAGTAGAGACTATGTACATTCAATCAAAAACCTTTCCCGCCAGGAAAACCTTACCATCGCATACTGGATGTATCAGCTTGTAGACGATATCCGTCGTCTTCGGAACCTGGAAGAATCTCAGGTAATTTATACCGAACTGGTATCAGCCCTTAATCTTCAGGAACATGCTCATAAAGTCCTTTCGGCCTTCATTACCCGGGCAAAAAAAATGGGAAAACTGACTCCTGTACGGCAAGTACGGCAAACACCCTTTGACCTGCATGTAACCGACCTTATTGAGTACTTCAAGCAGGACGAAGAAATTTACGACCGCTGTGGAAGCTGGAAAGCAAATTCTCCGGACACGGTAGATCAGTGCCGCGCCCTTTTCTGCTGCGACGGGGAAGAAAGTTCCGGTGTATTCAGAGAGCTCATTGCCTGTGTCTTTTTTGACAAAGAAAATAAAAAGCGCAAAACCTATACTATTCCAGAGTTCCCCGGTGACCTGCTGGGCGATTTTTCCCTGCCTGTTTTCAAGCGCATTGAATACATGAAAGATGCCCTTAAACTGACCCGGGAAGAAGCAGACGTTCTTACCGTAGGGTATTACTCACACACCGTAAAAGAACTGTATCCGTTCTTTTCTGAAGTTTCAAACCAGACCGACGACAGCCGTACCATTATCTATGCAAAATGTCTTCATCGCCCCGGTCGTCTGGTTAAGTCTCAGCTTCGTACTGACAGTCATCTGGTAAGTTACGGCATTATGGAACGTGACGGCGACATGGTTCTTGATGCCATTGACGTTATCTATTCAGAAGACATCAATTCCTTTTTCTGCGACCTGTTGAAAAACGATACCAGAAAAGAATTCTACAATCTTGATACCTTCTCTGTACCCGTTGATGAGAGTGAGCTGGCACTCCGGCTGCTTCAGAATCAGGGTGCTGCAAATGTGCTGCTGTACGGGGCTCCCGGTGCCGGTAAAACAGAATATGCCCGTGCACTGGTAAAAGCCTGCGGCATGGAACCGGTTATGTACAAAAACGAACTGGAAGTATCGGGTAATAACGAAAATACCGCGCTCCGCCGCTTGAACTGTTATCTTTCTCTGGATAATAAGGACAAGGTTATCATTGTTGACGAGGCAGAAAGTATTCTTGATACCCAGATTAATGTTTTCAGCTTTTTAGGTGGCAGTACCGGTTCCAACGGGTACAAGGGAACCGTTAACACTATGCTGGAAAACAGTGTAAACAAGGTTATCTGGATTCTCAACTACACCCGAGGCCTTGATGAAAGTACCAAACGCCGTTTTACCTATTCAATCCGTTTCCCGGAAATGAGCCGCAGTATGCTGGAATCAATTGCCGATACAAAGCTTGATGCTATCAGCATGAGTTCTTCACTGCACAGTCAGCTGGTGGACCTGTGCGGCAAATACCACGTCACCGGTGCCTCGGTAGACAATATGGTTAAGACTGTGCGGGGCATGGACCTGAAAAATCTGGGTGAAGAACGGGTCATCAGCGACGTTAAGCGTGTTCTTACTGCCAACCAGACGTTGCTTCACGGCAAAAACAAAATGCGTGACCTGGTCCGCGATTCATACGACCTGAGTATCCTTAACACCACCACCAGTGCTGCATCCATTGTAAAAATGGCACAGCGGGCTGCTGAAATTGCGGAACAGCAGGGAACTGACCGCCGTGATTGCGGCTTACGCATGCTGTTCTATGGCCAGAGTGGTACCGGTAAAACTGAGCTGGCGCGGTATCTTTCGCAGACCCTTGAAAAGAAAATCATTCTTAAGCGTGTCAGCGACATTCAGAGTAAGTGGGTTGGAGAAGCTGAACAGAATATCCGTGAAGCATTTGAAGAAGCAGAAGCAGAAGATGCCATCCTGCTCTTTGATGAAGCTGACAGTTTCTTTGCGGACCGCGGCTCTGCACAGCACAGCTGGGAACGTACTCAGGTAAACGAATTCCTTACCCAGATGGAAGAGTTCAACGGTATTTTAATCTGTACCACAAACCTGCGGACCATTATGGATCCTACCATGCAGCGCCGGTTCCACATTATGGCGGAATTCAAGGCTCTGGACGGTGCCGGTGTTGAAAAACTGCTGGGAAAATACTGGAACGGTATTCAGTTTGACAGTGCTCAAATTGAAAAACTGTGCCGCTATGACAGTGTTACGCCAGGCGACTTTGGCAGTCTTTCAGGCAAAATGCGGTTTCTGGACAGTGCCGAAATTACCGGTGACTATGTTGTTGGCGAATTATGCCGCATGCAGGAAGAAAAGGCATTCGGTACCCGGCGGGTTGGGTTTGCATCGTGATTGATGACCTGGAATACCTTGAATCAAAACCCAGCACTGCATTTCCGGAACTGTTTTCCTATGATGCGCTGCTGGTAACTTTTTCTGAATCCATTTCCGGGGCATGGATGTATCTGACCGGCAGTGAGGATTTTGAGCAAAAAGTTATGGAGCGGGCCAGGGAGCAGAATATCATTATTCCGGAACTGGTGGTCACCATATCAGACCAGCCGGATTCCGGGTGTACCCTTACTGTTCTGGGGGAACCTGTCTGCCAGGTTGGGAATGCGGATGAAATAGGGTATTTCACTTCTGACCGGTTTCTGGAAGATCTGGTTACCCGCATTATTCAGGAGGCTGCCCTCCGGTTTGCCGGAGCTGATTGGGACAGCGCCCTTGAGAAACTGGAAAAGTGTAATACGCGAAGTGCATACAGAAAGCTGATCTGGTTTTATAAACACGCTGTGCCAGACCGGAAAAAGGCGTTTCACTATGCAAAAAAAACTGGCCATGTTTGGAATACGATGTGATGTTCTGGATTTTTCCAAATTTTATGAGGAAGGGTTTGGTACGGAGCAGGATGATCTGGCATATTTTAAAGTACTGAAGCCGGTTTTGCAGGAAAGAGGATCCCTTGTATTTGAGAGCAAGTGGGAAAGTACCATGGGGAGAGAGTGGATTGAATTCTAAGAAAGTAGACCCGTACGATACTGTAATTATCTGCATTGAATCAGGACGGGGAATTCCCCTGGGGTATTGGAGTACGGTTGTTGATTGGATTGAGGATTTCAGAAGCGAACTGAAAGAGGAAACGGGTATTCTTTTGCCTCCTGTTGACATTTTTAGCTTCTGCAAGAATATGGAAAAAACTCATTTTCGCATTACCATATCGGGAAAGATTGTTTTTGATGAAGATGCAGCCGATGCAATGGAGGATATTGAAAAGGAAAAAGAACTGAGAAGGACTCTGTATCAGGTATTGGAAAGCCAGCGTGCATCGTATGACATTGACTGGAACTGGTGCCTTGAACAGTGGGAAGCTCAGAATACCAGCAGTGCATATCTGAAGCTGATGAACTATTACCATAAGATGGAACGCAATGAAAAAAAACAGTTCCATTACGCAAAGAAACTGGCTGCCTGCGGGGTGCCGCGGGGATTACGAGCATTAAGAACGTGTTACAGCGATGGGTATGGTACTGAACA
This sequence comes from Treponemataceae bacterium, assembly GCA_045597345.1. Lineage (GTDB taxonomy): Bacteria > Spirochaetota > Spirochaetia > Treponematales > Treponemataceae > Treponema_I. Next base: position 12,786 of record JAZLJW010000173.1, on the reverse strand, counting down.
GGATTACACTGCGGAACGTAAAATAAATATGCTTTCTGAAGGAAGATGTTTTTGGGAAGTGGATGCCTGGTAAGGCGCGGTTGGTCAGCCGGCGCCATTCGTGGCGCCAGCTCGTCTGAATAGCTGGAATCTGGCCAGCTATATGAAGTTTACAGGACCAGCCTTTATTTTTTCAGCATAATCTTGCGGGCGATAGCGCCTGCTGCCTTATATGGCCAGGGGCGTAATACTTTGTCGGCTTCTACCAGTTTTTCTCGGATTGGCAGGTGCTGCGGACAGTGCTGCTCGCATTTACCGCACTTAATGCATTTTGTGGCAACTCCCGGATCAAGTTTCAGACCGGCAGCCATAAAGTAGCCGTTCCGGGCAGAACTTTTTGACTCAACGCCGCTGATGTTGTAGTGGTAGAAAATGCCGGGAATATCAACGCCTTTCGGGCAGGGCATGCAGTACCGGCAGCCGGTGCAGCCAACTTTTTCATGTGATTTAATGGCATTCCGGATATTGTCGATAACGGCCAGATCGGCGTCAGTAAAGGAACCGGCTGTTGCATCGCTGGCAATACGCAGGTTTTCTTCTACCTGGTCCATGGAGTTCATGCCCGAAAGGACACAGGTAACGCCCGGCTGGTTCCACAGCCAGCGGAGACTCCATTCTGCTGCGGTGTAGTGGCGGTCGCTGTTCTTGATGCACTGCTGGGCCTCTTTTGGCAGCATGTTTACCAGTTTGCCGCCACGGAGCGGTTCCATAATCACTACCGGAATGCCTTTTGCGTAGGCAGCTTCCAGACCTTTCCGTCCTGCCTGGCTGTGTTCATCCAGGTAGTTATACTGAATCTGACAGAAATCCCAGTCATAGGCATTGAGAATCTTCAGGAACATATCGGTGTCGCCGTGATATGAGAACCCGATATTTTTGATGCTACCATCGGCCTTGTGGCGGGCAATCCAGTCTTCAATGCCCAGTTTCTGCAGGTTTTCCCATTCGTGAAAATCGGTGAACATATGCATCAGGTAGTAGTCAATGTAGGTGGTCTGCAGGCGCTTCAGTTCTTCGTTAAAGGTCTTTTCGATGGCTTCAGGAGAGCGCATCAGGTACTGGGGCAGTTTGGTAGCAATGTGTACTTTGTCGCGGATGCCGTTTTTAGCCACGATTTTGCCGACAGCTTCTTCGCTTCCTGGATAAATGTATGCAGTATCAATGTAGTTCACCCCGGCTTCTACAGCCCGCATCAGTTCCTTTTCGGTTTTGTCCAGATCAATGGATCCGCCCTTCTTTGAAAAACGCATGCAGCCGTATCCCAGCTGTGAAATGTCGTTTCCCTTACGGTCTTTTCTGTAAAGCATATTTTCTCCTCTCTATGTCCGCTGCCTGAGGTACTGCATGGTGAGTGGAATGACGGCAACTCCCTGCTAGGATAGCACATTTTCTTCAGGTAACATATAAAAATGCTGTTATATGTGGAGCTGGTGAGATTTTTCGTGAATTACATATAAAAGTGCTGTGAACCCTGATGTTTGGTGCGGCTTATATGTAATTTTTGCTGGAAATGGGGTTGGGTTTACATATAAGCGGCCGCCAGTTCGATAACTTATATGTAGTCGTAAGGGGAAAACGAGCGATTTCGTTGGATGAATTACATATAAGACAACGCAATCAACTGGGCTGACGGGGAGTTTATATGTAATCCGGCAGAAATTTCAGTTGCGCGGTATAAACCGCATGACAATTGAGTCTATCTGGGCCGTGGTGAGCGGGTGGTTATCGCATTCAAAGGTGTAAAAAATATCAATTCCCTGCTTGAATCCTGACTCAGCATAACGGTTCACGCGGTCAACATTTTCGGCTGCATACGATGATTTCGTCAGCATGCCCAAGTGTTCCAGATACACTTCACGCCGGTTTGCCACATCAAGAATCGTAAAATCCGGATGCATGCGGATTCCGCTCTGTAAAGTCAAAGAGGCTTCATACCGGTAAGGAATATGAAGTGATGCCAGTCGGTCTGCAATAATCTTTTCAGATTTAGAACGTACCCGCTCACCTTTATTGGTGAGTATCACGGGCCAGTTCGGCCCGATTCCCTTAGTACGATAGGGCTTTTTCTCCCATGCAGCCGCATATTCTGCATTGCTCTGTCCGTATGGCGTTATCAGGGCTTGTCGTCCGGGGTGCAGGTTTGCCGGATGAGTTAGTGTCTGGACAGCATGTTCCGGAATGGATTCCAGCTGTTCTTTGGCAGAATGCAGTTTTTTTTCCCACAAAGAAGCAACACGAAGAACCTGTTCAGCATAATCCCGCTGCGCTATCTGTTTTGCTGTTTCTTGCTGCTTTACCGGCAGATACGTTCCATTTGAATCGCCTTTTCTCTCAATTACGTAATATTGCCAGATCCCGTGATTTTTTATGACACGCAGATGCTTATCACCTGCTGTTGAACACCGAATGTCCAGCTCAGCATTTTTTTTAATACGAAGAATACTTTGGAGCAGTGAATTAATTTCATTTATTATTTGCATACATTGTATATATGCACTCAAGATATATTTTGTGCCACTTTTTGAAAAATAAATTCATATTTTTGTCAGATTATATAAAAAGGCTATGAATGCTGATGTCTTTTTTTGGGGGGACGGCATCGGTTCCCCCGTTGAAACTCACAGATTTCTTTTCAGCAGCTTTTGTTGTAGGGACATCTGCTTCCGATACACTGTTGGTTTTTTTCAGAAAAACTGCAGATGATTTCGCCGGATTCCAGTGTTACGCCGCAGTGTTCGTTGATAAACGCAATGGCCGCTTCAAAGGAGATATAGGCATCGCGCTTGCAGCATCGGGGGCCGTTGATCTCTCCTATCCGCTGAATCGCTTTTGAAATAACGAGCATCTTTCGTCCCCATGAGCCGTCTGTTGCTAGCGGGCCTGTCTTATCGATTACCGACAGAGCTGCTCCTATGGATGTGGTTGCACCGCAGACACCCCAGTACGCACACTGAGCCCCAGGCATTTTAAGTCCTTGTGTTACCAGCCAGTTCAAGCTTTCATCAAGATTAATGTCGCCACCGGCATTTTTATACGCTACCAGAAGACATGCCCCATCCAGCACGTGATGCTCTGGCCCGTGCATCCGGACAATATCTTTTTCTGCAACTTCATTAAAAATTTCCATGGGATTTATTCCCGTGTATTTTTTGCATTCTTCAATAATCTGCTGTGCAATGTGTTCCATAATTTTTCCTTTAACGCGGTAACACTATAGCATACTTTGAGTGGCTGTCTGTTAGGCCAGCTGAGATTTTTGTCAGATTACATATAAAAGTGCTGTAAATACTGATGTTAGGGCTGACTTATATGTAATTTTTGCTGGAAATGGAGGAGCGGTTACATATAAGGGGGCTGAGATTAGGTGATGTATATGTAACCATATGGCTGAAAACGGTGATGAGGCCAGCAGAATTACATATAAGAGGACGAAATCTGCAGGGATGGCGAGGTTTTATATGTAATCTGCTGAAAATCTCAGAGAACGTGGCTAAGGATTTCAACAACGCGGCGGATGGTAGCTGATGTAAGTCCTGAGTAATTAACGATGAAGACTGCAGAAGTACTGGTCCCAGATTCAGAGTATGCGCCCGCGGGAGATGTCATCGGTTCTCGGATAACGCCACCGCTGTCCTCTGCAGACGACGGAACCGACTTGGAAAATGCAGCTGCAATCGGCCGGGCATAATATTCACTCAGGAGCGACAAGGTAAGACCTGCATCTTTCAGCCGTTGCTGTAGTTCCTGTGGAGTGCTTGCCATGTTGGCATCCGCCATCGACGTAACCGTCAGCAGAAAATGAAGGCCGGCATCTTCTTCCTGAATAGTGCAACGCTCCCGCAGCGCAGAAGACTCAATGGCGGTTATCAGCTGGTCACGCAGGGAACGATACCAGTTTTTCATGCGCATGATATGGCGGGCATAGTGTCCCTGATCCATGAACCGGGCCAGCGTATGCTGTTCCAGTGCCGACACCGTACAGCTGTAGAAACCTAATCGGGCTTTGAACTGCTGCAGCAGGGCCGGCGGCAATACCATGTAACTGATACGGAATCCCGGTGCCAGGGTTTTTGAAAAAGTGTTCAGATAGATAACCTGCGGCCCGTAACTTTCATTTGAACCGCTATAGGCGGCTGCCATGGCATACAACGGTGCAAGCGGTTTCCCCCGGAACCGGAATTCGCTGTCGTAGTCATCTTCTATAATAAAGCGCCGCCCTGGCACTGCCAGTACCTGCTGCTCTTTTGCCATTGCTGCTGGCAGCCTACTGCTCACAGGCCCAGCCGTAGACTCTGCATCTTCAGCGTCCATGGCCCACTGCAACAGCTGCAGCCGCCGCTGAACGCTCATGACAACACCGGTGGGAAAGTGATGGTTCGGAGTAACGTGAACAACAGTAGCTGCCCTTTGGCTACTTTCTGAAATAGCCGCATCCGCATACAGCTTTTCATCCAGCCCCGCGACAATCAGCCCTTCGTTATCCAGTGGCAGTGGCACCACCGTTCCACCGCAGGACTGCAGTACCCGCCGGGTATTGGGGTAGCCCGGGTTTTCAACTCCAAAAACAGTGTCTGCCGGAAACAGCTGCACCAGAAAACTGTAGAGAACTTCAGCCCCTGCAGCAACGATAATCTGCTCCGGGTTTACCTGCATGTTGCGGAAACTCTTAAGATAGCGGGCAATAGCTGTCCGTAAGGCCATGGTACCTTCCAGTGGCTGACGGCGCAGTAAGTCTTCGTGGGGTTCCTGCAGAACCTGCCGGGTAACACGGCTCCATACGCTGAAGGGAAACTTTTCATAACTGATGCTGTTGGTTCTAAGATCAATAGTGTCGGCCCCTTCGACAATGCCGCTGGAAACTTCACTCCGAATTATGGAACCGGCCGTCAGAATGGCTGAGCCTGTCGAAGCCTCCCTGCTTTCTTCTGTTATGGATGGTACCACACCGCCACGGACCATCGGTGTCACAAAAAATCCTTTTTTCTCCAAAGAGTAGACATACCCGCGTGAAATCAAGTCCGCATAAGCATTCTGTACCGTAATGACACTGACTCCCAGATGCATAGCCAGTTCCCGTTTACTGGGCAGTTTTTCATCGCCTTTCAGCACACCACTTTCTATCTGCTGTTCAATACATCGGGTTAAATATTCACATAAACCGGCCTTTCCCCGGTTCTCAAAATCGCAGGTAATCACTCAATAATTATAGAGGGCACCTCTGAACTTGTAAAATATGGCTATGTCCGTAAAAAGTGTTGCTTATTGTCACCCTGAACTTGATTCAGGGTCTCATCATAAGGCCACAAATCTACCGGATTGCCAGTACATCCAAAAACGCTAAATGACGTTACAACTGTTGAGTTTTGCATCAGCAAAACTCAGTAAGGTTGTGTTGCATCATGCTACACAACCGACCAGCGCTATTGGTGAATCCCGGCGTAGAAACTATGTGTAGTCCATGCTGACCGCATGGACGCCGGGCTTTAACAATTTTTGTCTGTACTGTCCCTCCTCTCGATTTGTGGCATTCCTGTACAATCTTTGTTGCTGCGTAGCATTCAGCAACACTTTTTACGGACATCGCCTAAAATATGTGCTTCAGAGGTGCCGACGAGTATAAATTCTTGAAATGGCAAGAATTTATACTCGCATTTGCAAAGTTGCCTCAAAAAACTGAAGTTTTTAGAGGCTCCGATAGATAAAAATACATTTTTTTTGTATACTTATGCAGAAATTGCACAAATAAGGTGGATCCCATGGCAAAAATACAGATGAAAAACGCAATCGCTGAACTTGACGGCGATGAAATGACCCGTGTTCTTTGGGCTGTAATCAAAGAAAAGCTGCTTGAACCCTTTGTTGAACTGAAAACTGAATACTACGACCTGGGATTGAAAGCCCGCGATGACAGCAATGATAAAGTAACCTATGATTCGGCTGCCGCCATCAAACGTCTTGGCGTTGGGGTAAAATGTGCAACCATTACCAGTAACGCTGCCCGTATGGAAGAATATAACCTGAAACAGCTGACCCCCAGCCCCAACGGTATTATCCGCGCAGAACTGGATGGAACCGTATTCAGAAAACCAATCATCGTTAAGAACGTAAAACCCGCCGTAAAATCATGGACAAAACCGTTCATTATGGGACGCCATGCCTACGGTGATGTATACAAAAACTGCGAGATGTATGTTGATGGCCCGGGAAAAGCCGAACTGGTATTTACCGATGCTAACGGAAAAGAAACCCGCAAGACCATCATGGAAATGAAAGGTCCTGGTGTCCTGCAGGGAATCCACAATACTGATAAATCAATCACCAGTTTTGCCCGCTGCTGTTTCCGCTATGCACTGGACGAAAAAGTAGACGTATGGTTTGCTACCAAAGATACCATCAGCAAAACCTACGACGGCCGCTTTAAGGCAATCTTCCAGGAAGTCTTTGATGCTGAATTCAAATCAGACTTTGAAAAAGCAGGCCTGACCTATTTCTATACCCTTATCGACGATGTAGTAGCCCGTGTCATGAAACACGAAGGCGGTCTTCTGTGGGCCTGCAAAAACTACGATGGCGACGTTATGTCAGACATGGTTGCCAGCGCCAGCGGTTCTCTTTCCATGATGACCTCCGTACTGGTTTCTCCTGACGGAAACTTTGAATACGAAGCTGCCCACGGCACCGTTCAGCGCCACTACTACCGCTACCTGAAAGGTGAAAAAACATCTACCAACCCGGTTGCCCTGATTTTCGCCTGGACCGGAGCCCTGGCAAAACGCGCCGAACTTGACGGAACTCCAGATCTTGCTGACTTTGCCCACAAACTGGAAAAGGCTACCCTTGATCTGATTGAATCAGGCGTTATGACCGGTGACCTTAAGGCTCTTGCTGATCCTGCACCAAAAGAAATCCTCAACAGCTGGGATTTCATCGACCGCATTGCAGCGCAGCTCAGCTAAGGTTCCCGGCGTTCGTGCCCGGAACATACTGCTTGCCATTATCGGCCTTGTCGGGGTGGCAGCAGTTTTTACCTTTATTTTCTCTGCACGTCTTGTAACGGCACTGCAATCAACTGCATTTGAAGAAACAGATTCTCATTCTGCCAGCCACTTTGTAGTTGTTATCGGCAGCTGGGCAGACCGTGCCATTGTGGAACAGGTGTATCAGGGTGTACAGTCCTCTGCGGCATTCCTGCATTGTGCAGTAGAACTCTGCGCCCCTGACAACTTTGCACAGGACGCCCCTATTTCTCAACTGCTGGAATATGCTTCCTTTGCATGTGCCGATGGCGTTATTCTTGTAAACAGCGATGAAACCCTTAATCTGCCGGCACTGACCGATGTTCATGGTAATAGTATCCCCGTTATCACCGTGGGCCAATGGTCTGAGACAAATACAGAAATCAGCTGTATTTCTTCCAACTACTATTCCATGGGAAAAACAGCTGCCCGTGCCTTGCAGAATTATTCGTCGGAATCTGTCCTGCTTTTAACAGACCGGGCTCATGTGCATCAGGGAATGAACAGTCTTGTTTCAAGTATTCAGGAATCGTACCGGGAGCAGGGAGCACACCTTTCTGTTGAAATAGCTACCATTGATACTTCTACCGCCTTTGCCAGCGATGAAAGTATCAGAGAAACCATTATGGCAACAGAGGTACAGACAGTACTTTGCGTATCACCTGAACTTACTTCTCTGGCTGCCCAATCATTAATTGACACTAACCGCACGGGAGATCTGAAACTTATCGGACTGTATCAGACGGAACGCAACCGGGAATATCTGAAAAAGGGCATGATATCATCACTTATTACTCCGGATATCGAATTAATGGGGCAGTATGCCATAGAAGAAATGGCTTCGTACCTGAATACCGGGTATTGCAACAGTTACCGGCGGGGTAACATGCAACTTCTGGAGCGTACCAATGTCCAGTAAACATCGGCCTTTTCATCTGTTTTCCCATTCCATCCGCTCCCGCATTATGGCATCGGCCTTCGTTACCTTTGGCCTTTTCGCCCTTGTTATCGTATATTTCATTCTCATTTTTTCCATGGTGCTTTCGTCGGTTTCGTCATCCTATGTAACCAATCAGGAACTCGATGTGTATCTTTCATTGCTTGAAGACACAGAATCGTCTCTTGAACAGTACATGAATCTGCGGAATTACGAGACTATCGACAGTTACTACACAAATCGGGCAAAACTGGAAACGCGGACTCTGTACCTTACATCCCGCCCCAGTCAGGATCCTTTGATTCAAAAAGAATACGTAGTATCCCGGCTGACTGAAACATTCTTGGGCTATGCAGACAGTGCCGTATACTCTCGCCGCGCCAACAACACAGAAAAATCTTCTGCGGCCTATGAAATGGCCCTCAGTTCCTATACCATACTGCACAATGCCGTTGATGAGCTGAATTCCATGTACTTTAAAAGCAACATCGCCCGGTACAACTATCTGGTTAAGCGGCTTCAATCGGTAACAGCTTCCAGCATAGCATTAATCGCAGCCGTCATAATTCTTGACGTATTGCTTTTATATCTGCTGGTTACCAACATCATGCAGCCTCTGGAAGACATTTCCGTTACAGCAAACCGGCTTGCAGAACGCGATTTTGACATATCCTTGTTTACCTATGACCGGCAGGATGAAATCGGTTCCATTACCCGTGCCTTTAACCGTATGATTATCTCCATCCGCGAATACATCGATACCATCTGGAAAAAAGCTGCTGCGGAGACAAAAATGCAGGCTCTTGTGCAGGATGCCCGTTTTAAGGCGCTGCAGAATCAGATAAATCCTCACTTTCTGTTTAATACCATAAATACCGGTGCCCAGCTTGCCATGATGGAAGAAGCTGACCGAACCTGCAGTTTTCTGGAACAGGTTGCGGATTTTTACCGTTATAATCTTCAGCATACCGGTAAGGAAGCAACGCTCCAGGATGAAATTTCCCTGGTTGATTCCTACATGTACATCATGAAGACCCGTTTTGGGGACCGGTTCTCTTTTGAAAAGGACATTCGGATTTCTGCTTCTGACATTCTGCTTCCGGCAATGACACTGCAGCCATTGGTTGAAAATGCTGTACGCCACGGGCTTTACGGCAGGGAAGAAGGTGGTCGTGTTACCCTGACTGTCGGTTTTGACGAGAAAAGAGAAGGCGTTGTGGCTATAACGGTGGCAGATAACGGTGTTGGATTTCCAGAAGAACTGAAGAAACGATTTCTGGAAGAAAATGATGATGGCAGTCAGGCGATAGTTCGGGAAGACGATGCGGAACTACGCGGTTCTGATGGAACGGGCATCGGGTTAGGTAATGTCATTTCCCGCTTACGGATGTATTATAAGAATACGGGACTTTTCAGCATTGAGGATGCAGAAGGTGGCGGTACCCGGTGTATCATAAGGATTCCATATGTATAACATTTTGATTACCGATGACGAACAGATTGTCATCGATTCTCTTTCTTTCATATTGTCAAAAAACTTTCCCGAGGAAGTGCAGCTTTTTTCAGCAAATTCAGGATCAAAGGCCATAGAAATCTGCCGGCAGGAAAAAATAGATATTGTCTTCATGGATATTTCCATGCCTGGTCTTAATGGACTTGAAGCTATCAAGGAAATTAAATCTTTCAGCCCCCTTGCCGTAGTAATCATCCTCAGTGCATTTGACCGTTTTCAATATGCTCAGGAAGCTATGGCTTTGGGTGCCTACCGGTATCTGACAAAACCGGTGAACCGGAATCTGGTGGTACAGACGGTACGGAACGCCATGAGTCTTGTTGATGCCGGCCGCGGTAAGATGAATACCGACATAGAAATGAAGGAAAAGCTGAACTTTGTGGCAAACATTGTAGAAAGCGACTTCATTTATTCCAGCGTTTTTGCCCGTGATGCAGGGCGGGATTTACAGAGTTATCTTGATTATTTTGGTATCAGCGAAAGCAGTTATTACTTCTGCGTAATTGAACTGCCTGATTCTTCAACACAGGATAAATATGGAACCTATGTACAGGTTCGTGAACTGCTTACCAGCCGCATTACCTGTATTACCGGAGCTTTTATGATGAACCGGGTGACAATTTTCGTTCCAGAAGACGATGCGCTGTTCCAGCAGGAGACGGTTAAGAGTCTGCACACGGCCCTGGCTATGAGAATAGGACATGGAGTCCGCATGGGTGCCAGCCGTCTGCAGTCGGATCTTGGAAACACGGTATCAGCCTACAACGAAGCCCTTTCTGCCCTGAACAGCACCGATATGGCTGGTGGCTGGAAATGTGCTTCCAGCAGAGATGACCGGCAGATCGGTTCCGGCGATACACAACAAAAAGCTGCAGACAGTAAGGCATTTCTTACCGGACTGGAACGCCGTTTGATCAGCAGGGTTACGGTTGGTGATGTTACCGGTACAACCTTATGTATCGGCCAGTGGTTCAGAGCTGCAGAAGAAGCAGTGGATGCCGGATTCATTACCCTTGATGTGATACGGAATAATCTGTTTACCGTTCTTGTTGAAAGTAGAAATCTGGCAACTGCAGTAAACCGGTCATTTGGAGAAAACCCGACCTTTGGTTCAACGTTTGGAACCCTGGCTTCTTTACAGACAGTGGCAGCCATAGAACAGTATGTCACTCCGCTTTTTGCAGACTGCTCATTGTGCCGTTTTGAAGGCTGCAGCAAAACAGTGAATCCTGTTATAGAAAAAGTCAGAAAATATGTGCAGGAGCATCTGGGAGACCCGATTTCTCTTGATGATACAGCTGCCCAGGTTAAGGTTAACCCCTATTATCTCAGTAAGCTGTTTAAGGACGAAACAGGGCAGAATTTTATTGATTATGTAACGGGTATGCGTATGGAAAAAGCCCGGGAACTGCTTCGGGGTAATGAGCTGAGTATAAAGGAAATCAGTCATGAGACCGGTTATACAGACCAGAATTATTTCAGCAAGCTGTTCCGACGCATGTATGGTTTGACCCCAACGGAATACCGTTCCAACTGTCAGTAAAAAGATTCAGGATCCCTGAGCTTGTCGAAGGGTCCGTAATTAGTGAGAGTAATATGAAAAAGTATTTGAAGATTCTGTATAGCGCAGTAGCTTTTATCGTTATCATCACCGCCGCATCCTGTTCCCGATCATCAGCATCCGGTTCTGTGGCCCGCACCGGACTTCGATCTGCAACATCGGATGGTAAAAAAAACATAACCATCGGTTTTTCCATTGATACCTTTATCATTGAGCGGTGGCGCCGTGATCTTGATGTATTTATGGAAGCCGCTGCTGAAGAAGGTGCGCAGGTTATCGTACAAAATGCGGGTAATAGCGAAACAGAACAGATTAACCAGATAAAATATCTGATAGACCAGAATGTTGATGCACTGGTTATAGTTGCAAAACGGGCAGATTCGCTTACAGAGGTGCTGGCCAAGGCAAAAGCAAAGAATATTCCTGTCATCAGTTATGACCGTTTGATCCGCAATGCAGACGTCAGTCTGTATGTTACAGTCGATAGCCGGCAGGTTGGAACACTCATGACTCAGGCACTGCTGGAAAAAGCTCCGAAAGGTGGCTGGTTCTGTATATACGGTAACGAAGATGATTTTAATATGGCCATGATAGATCAGGGAGTACGTAATTCTCTTGATGGCAAACCTGTTTCGGTTCAGCTCAAGTACTACACAAAAGACTGGAATTATGATCTGGCATATCAGAAAATGTCGGATCTTCTGGACAGTAAACTTATACCTGATGCTGTTCTCTGCGGCAATGATGCCATTGCGGAAAGTGTTATCCGGGCTCTGCGGGAGCATGCCTTAAGTACAGTGCCGGTTGCAGGACAGGATGCCGATATCGCCGGTTGTCAGCGGGTAGTGCAGGGAACTCAGACTGCTACCGTGTATAAGCCGATTACAGAACTGGCTCGTCTTTCTGCCCGATATGCCTGCCGGTTGGCTCGTGGCGAAAAAGCAGCTGATCTGCCTGGTGTAACAGAAACCATGGATAACGGCATGCGGCAGGTTCCTGCCTGTTTTATCCAGCCGGTTCTGGTAACTGCAGAAAACATGGATGAAGTAGTTATTCAAAGTGGTTTCCATTCTCACGATGAGATATACCGCTGATACAAAAAGATCCCGAAACAAGTTCGGGATGACAAGACGATTCTGTCATACTGAACTTGTTTCAGGATGACAAGATGATACTGTCATGCTGAACTTGTTTCGGGATGACAAGACGATACTGTCATGCTGAACTTGTTTCAGCATCTCCCTTAGTACTTTTTTGTTGCCAAATTTTTCCCTGTTCGTAAAAAATTCTCCTTTTTTTCGTATAAATTTCTCCTTTTTGTGTACTACACTTCTAAAAATCGTCTAGAAAAACGCCACGCACGGTAAATGGCTCTCTCCTATACTGAAACAGTACTAAGGAACGGTGATGTTAAGTCTCCGTTCAGAAAAAGGAGAAACCATTATGAAAAGAATGGCAAAAGTTGTTTTCAGTGTACTTGCACTGATGATGGTAGCTACCATGGCATTCGCCGGCGGTGCTAAAGAATCGTCAAAAGTTAAAGTAGGTGTTGTACTCCCTACTAAAGATGAACCACGTTGGATTCAGGATGAAACTTCATTCCTGAAACTTCTGGAAGGTAAAGCATCTGTTCAGCTCCTGTTCAGCCAGGGTGACTCAAACAAAGAAAAACAGAACGTAGAAGCTCTTCTGAACAAGGGTATTGAAGTTCTTATTATCT
>JAZLJW010000172.1:0-12764 GCA_045597345.1 Treponemataceae bacterium | reverse complement strand
GGTCATCAGTCAGCGTTCCTGTTGACGTTATGATTTCACCATTCTTTATATACCACTTGAGGTCAGAAATAGCCGAAGGTGTACTTTCAGAACGACTTGAAGATGTAAGACTGGATTCTGCAAGAACTGGGGCACTAAAGTCAAAAGCCAGTCCTCTGATAGTAACCAGATTGCTTTCGTTACCGGCCACATCTTTTGCCTTGAGATACAGCGTTTTTCCGGTGGATTCTTCCACCGGCAGATCAAAGGACCAGGTGGTCAGGGCAGAATACGCCTGCGTAATACCGGATCCCGTTACTGTAGTCCAATCCGTATTATCCCAGCTGTATTCAACCTTCTCTGTTCCTGAGCCGGCGACAGAATTACCACCAGACATTTTCTCGTCTTTCCATTTACCGGTTATCGTTAAGAACATGCCTGTTGCTTCAGAGTTGCCGGTATCAGACAATGTTTTTTTGTCAGCTGACAGCTTCCATGCTGAGCTCGTTTTATAGTTGCCGTTGGTTTCTGTAACAACAGTATCAGAAGACAGCGAAAGTACACTGAATTCCGGTTTTACGGTATCAATGCTGTACGTGTAGGTGATATATGAGGTATTACCATATTTGTCGTAAGCAATATAGGTAACACTGTTACCGTTACCACTGGTGGTAATTTCATCGCTCCAGCTGCCATTTTCGTCCACCGTTACTTCTATAGACTTGCCGTTGGCATCAACTAACGGAATGCCATCTTCTGCAGCACCGCTGGAATACCGATACATGGTTACTACCCCTGAGGTATCCGTAGCGGTACCTTTGATAGTATGCTGCGAACGAGCAGCAGCATCTCCGCCACTATTGTTAACGGTCAAAGTGGGGCCACCAGCATCAACTGCTACATGGAACCGTGATTCTTTTTCAGCATGGAAACCGGATTCCTTTTTCGTATCTGTAGCCTTGATTACCAGTTCGTATTCACCTTCAGTTTCTGGCATGGTGAATGCTACCGATACCGAAGAACTACCCTTTTGGTCAAAGGTATAGTCATTGTATGTGAAAGGAACAGTATCTTGGCTACCCCACTTCCGGTAACCGATTTTTACGTCATCAATACCATCATCATCTGTAATGGTGCCGTAGAACGTGCGGTTCATGCTGGTACCGAACATATTCTGGCTGGTGGTAATGGTGACATCGCCTTCTTTAGGATTGCTGAAAATGAATACCGGCGTATCGGTTGCCTGATTCATCAGATAAGTTTCTGTAATTACCTCACTGGTGTTTCCGGCAGCATCGGTAGCCGTTGCCTTAAACTGCACCGGAATGGTTTTGCCTGCAAGATGTGAAGTGTACGCTGCAAACTTTGTAGTAATAAGATTCCAGGTATCAATATCAAGTGAAAGTGACAGGTCAGTAGTCTCTCGGGTATCATCCGGATTTTTCCAGATAGGGTTTGTAATAGGAGCGATACCCTGCGGCAAGTTTCTGTTGATTTCAGAAAGCGCCGTTTCTTCAATTTCAAGCCAGTAATCAAGGTACTGCATATTGGCTTCGGTAATCTGCCCCATAAGAGAAATTTTACCGTTGATGTACCGCTCTTTATAGTAAAGGGTAGAATCAGCTTTAAGCCGTGTATGCAGGGCAGTATCGGCAGTTCTGATTGATTCTGCGGCAACGGAATAGGTTACAAACGGCGTAAGGCTTGTGATGCGGAGCTGCGGCTTTTTGGTGTCCACATGGTTCTGGCGGGTTACTTCGCTGGCAACAGAACTTTCATTGGGGAATTTTGCCGTTACCTTTACCAGATAGTTGGCACCTGCATTCAGAGCAGACGTCAGACCGGCGGGAACACCAACTGAAATATCTGCAGTCCAATCATACCTGGTAGAAGCAACAGGATTACTGAAAATGGTATCATCAGTAAATGCAATATCCCCACTCCAGTTATAGGAAGTGCCGGCTGTACCGTTTTCCGGAGTAGCTGTTGCTTCCCAGCTGGCATAGCCATTGGTTCCACTGTCGTTCTTACTGAACAGCTTTGTTTCAGTCTGTACCGTACCGCTGAATTTGAGATTCGGAGTTTTTATGATGGCATCTGACAGGTTTTCACTGTTTGCAGTATCAGTACTTCCAAGAACAACGGTAGGTGGGTTACCACTACCCTGCACGCCCATCACAAAGCGTTGAACAGTACCGCCGGAACGAGCTCCAATAAAGTTGTTGGGGTTTTCTACGTTTTGTAATTGCACTACTTTCAGTGCATAGGCTTTACCGGCAGTCAGTTTCGGTAACTGTACCGTATAGGTATACGATGTCTGCTTGGTGTACACCTGATCAATGCTCATACCCTGACTGTTGGTAATATAGTCCTGATCACTGACCGGATCACTACCGGTCACCTGATATTCCGTAGGTCTGATTTCCACATAGGGTTTATCACCTACGATCTTATAGCTGTCATCAACGTTCCACAGCTGCACCGCAATACGGGGATCAAAGGCTGTCTGGTTCAGACCGGCGTTAACCTGCAACGTAAGAGAGCTGCCGGAAACAGTGGTATTAGGCGTTTCTCCGTCTTTAAGTGCATACCCTGCAAACGTAAAAGTAGGATCGGCGTTGCTGTTCATAGTAAAAGCCAGATACTTGCCTTGTGAGGGCGTAATCTTTGACGGGGCAGTTGGAGCCGCTGCACCGGATGCATTTCTGGCAGGGCCACCATCGGAAGACTGCAGATGGCTTACCGCTACCGTACCGTTTGCGATTGTATTGCGTAATGCCTGCAATTTCTGGACATCAACATTTTTTATGGTACCGTTTATAATGCTCTGAATAGTCTGAACGGTAATGGTTGCACTGGAAGTTCCCAATTCCTTTGCGACAGCCTCAAACAATTCTGTCTGCAGATACGATACAGTGCTGCTATTACCGGCAGTATCCGTAAGTGAAATCACCATGTAGTAGTTCTGGGTTTCAGGTTCTGCTGGGGTTCCATACAGCTGGGTATAGTTTCTCCGCAGAGTATTACCATCTTCAGCATCAAGGTTGGCTACAATTACCGATGTCTGTCCTGATGTCTGAATATCACCAAAAGACAATGGGCTTGAGGTAATCAGATCACCTTCCGTATCGTATACCCATACTTTCATTGCGCTGATGGCGTGGGCTTCTGCAATACTGCCTTCTACGTACAGATAGGTTCCATAGTTATGGCTCTGGGTAACATCAGTTGCATTGGGTGCCGTAAGGGCAAAGACAGGGGCGGTATTATCGATATCAAGGGAGGTGCTGTATTTTCCGGAAACATGGCCGTACTCATCCCAGGCCTGTACGGTTACCTGATAGGATCCGTCAGGAAGTTCCCACCCGTTGTAATCATGATCGCTTGCATAGGAAGTGGTAGTGGGCTGATTAAAACTTACCGACCAGGTTCCATTAGTATTGATAGTGGCAGTGGGATTGATTTTATTGGTGGGGTTAGAAAGTTCGTATACTTCAACGTCAATACGGGTGACCGTCTGGTCATCTTCCCAGGTGCCGGTAACGGTTACAACGCCGCGTACTGCAGTTCCTGATTCAGGACTGGTGATTGAAACTGTTGGAATCTGAGTATCGACAGCGCCCCCCAAACCCAATTTGCACTGGGTGAGAGACAGAAGAGAAACAAGGGCAAACAGGCATACACCAAATGTACGAAGTTTTTCTTTCATTGCAGCACCTCCGTAAAAATGCACTATTTTTAACTGTATATAAACTGATAACTCTCTACGACCTGATGAATAGTGGAAAAGCGGATACAACTAGCCGAATCCATTATCGGCAAAAAGTTGTATATGCCAAGATTTTTTTTCAGTATTCGAAATATTTTATTGTATTTTGCGGTTTTTTGGAAGATAACGCGATATAATATGCTGTTGTTCTTTTTGCAGCCGTATGCGGAGCCGGCACAGAGATTCCGAAACAAGTTCGGAATGACGGTTGCCGGTTCGGAATGACAGTTGCCGGTTCGGAATGACGGTTGCCGGTTCGGAATGACACTGTGCGTGGTACCGTGCACTGTTTCGCAGCTCCGGTTACTTGCGGTTCTGCCGTTCGATGATGGCGTCGATGCTTGAAATGAGGGCGCCGCGGACACCGTTTTTCTCAAGGGCATCGATACCGCAGATGGTGGTGCCGTTAGGAGAGCAGACAGCATCCTTCAGTACACCAGGGTGTGTGCCGGTTTCCTGCTGCAGTTTTGCAGCCCCTATCATGGTCTGGCTTACCAGACGATAGGCCATTTCACGTCCGATGCCGTATTTTACGGCAGCGTCGGCGTAGGCTTCCATAAAAAGATCCATAAAGGCCGGGCCGCAGCCGCTGATGGCACCACCGATGCCCATAAGATGGGGCGGCAGTTCTTCTACAATGCCCAGTGAGCTGAAAAGTTCAGTTACCTGCGCATGTTCTGCCTGTGTAAGAGAATGGGTTGATTCAAAGAGCATGACACCTTCTCCAACCATAGCCGGCGTATTGGGCATAATGCACTGGATGCGGGTATTGTCGCCTAAAATTGCGTGGAAAGAATCAAAGCTCCAGCCGGCAACAACAGAAAGCAGTACTTTGCCTTTAAGTGAATCTTTAATTTCAGCAAGAACGGCTTCCATCTGATATGGTTTGCAGGCGGCGATGACCATATCTGCCTGAGAGATAGCCTCCAGCTGTGTAGCACAAGGGATAAACCCGATACGTTCTGCGTTTTTCTGCAGTTTTTCCTGATGGGGTGCATAGGCAAAAATATCCCTGGCGTCTATTTTCCGTGAAATAATAAAACCAGATGCAATGGCCTGTGCCATATTTCCCATACCGATAAATGCGATTTTCATACGGAAACTATAACACAAGCCCCATCCGCAGGCAACGCCGCCAGCGCGCGACGGTCAGTCCACTAGTGGACTGACCTTACGGAGTTTTGCTTCCGCAAAACTCCCCAGTGTGTCAAAACGATATCCATAAGTGAGGGTCTTAGCGGCCCGAGCGGCCCAGAGTGTGAATATCCACAAGTTCAATCGTATCCTGCGTATACCGTGCACCAAGACACTGGGCCAGGGCATTGGCCGTATCAATGGCGGTAAGACAGGGAATGCTCCGTTCAACAGCGTGGCGGCGCATTTTAACGCTGTCCAGCTGCGGGTTACGGCCGTGGGCACTGGTAGAGATTACGTAATCGATATCACCGCTGTCCAGAATGGTCAGCAGATTGTTATCAGGATTTTCATGAATCTTATTTACCACCGTTACCTTCAAACCGGCATCACGGATAGTTTCTGCAGTACCTTCCGTTGCATAGAGAGAGAAACCGAGCATTGAAAACTTTCTTGCAAGATCTGGAATTTCGTGCTGGTCTGTCTTGCGTACGGAAATCAGCACCCCACCCTTTTTCTTCATCTTGTAACCGGCACCGATAAATCCTTTGTACACGGCTTCTTCCAGTGTGCTGGCAATACCCAGAACTTCACCGGTAGACTTCATTTCAGGTCCCAGATGGGTATCTACGTCTGTCAGTTTTTCAAAACTGAAAACCGGTACCTTTACGGCAAAGTACGGAGGACGTGGATAGAGCCCCGTACCAAAGCCCATGTCAGCAAGTTTTTCACCCAGCATGCTCCGTACGGCAAGATCTACCATAGGCACGCCGGTAACTTTTGAAATGTATGGTACCGTGCGGCTTGAACGGGGGTTAACCTCAATGATGTACAGGTCGCCCTGATAAATCAGGTACTGAATGTTTACGAGCCCTTTGGTATGCAGTGCCAGTGCCAGTTCGCGGCTCTGGTTGACGATTTTCTCACGGATGGTATCATTGATATTCCATGCCGGATAGACAGCAATACTGTCACCGCTATGAATACCGGTGCGTTCAATGTGCTCCATGATACCGGGAATCAGTACGTCTTCACCATCACAAATGGCATCAACTTCAAGTTCCACACCTTCCATGTATTTATCAATGAGAACAGGGTTTTCGATGCCCTGGCTCAGGATAACGGTCATGTACTCATGAATTTCGCCATCGTCGTGGGCAATGATCATGTTCTGGCCACCCAGTACATAACTGGGGCGGATAAGTACGGGATAGGTAATCTTTGCAGCAGCGGCAAGGGCTTCTTCTTCGGTAAAGACGGTCATACCGCGGGGACGGTTAATATGCAGTTCTTCACACAGTTCTTCAAAGCGTTCCCTGTCTTCTGCCAGGTCAATGGCGTCAGCAGAAGTTCCCAGCAGGTTGTATCCCCTGCGGTCAAGGGTCTTGGCCAGTTTGATGGCAGTCTGACCGCCAAAGGCAACAACAACACCGTAGGGCTTTTCGTTTTCAAGAATAGGCAGTACGTCACGTTCACACAGCGGTTCAAAATAGAGCCGGTCTGCAATGTCAAAGTCAGTTGATACGGTCTCTGGGTTATTGTTGATGATGACAACGCGATATCCCAGCTGACGCAGGATCATAACGCAGTGAACGCTGGCGTAGTCAAACTCAATACCCTGACCAATACGGATAGGACCGGAACCGATAACGACAACGGTCTTACGGGTTTCTGCCGGGTCAGGAGCAGCTTCGTTTACCCCACCGGCTGCTGCAGAGTTTTCTGATGCGTAAAAATACGGAGTCAGCGCTTCAAACTCACCGGCGCAGGTATCTACCATTTTGTAGGTTTTCGGTGCAGTTTCTGCAGCCCGACCTTCTACGATGTTCACCAGTTTCCACAGGAACCATTCATCAATCATGGTAATTTCGTGAATTCTATCAACACTGATTCCACGCTTTAAGAGTTCGTAAATGAAGAACAGGCGAAGGTCAGTAGCTGTGTGAATGTTGGCCAGAAGGTCTTCGGTAGACATTCCTGCAGCTACTTCAAAATCCAGCGTATCCTGATGAATTTCGCAACCGCGGACAGCTTTCAGGAGCGCTCCTTCAAAGCTGTCATCAATAGCCATAACCTCACCGGTGGCCTTCATCTGGGTACCCAGTGAGCGTTTTGCATAGAAGAACTTATCAAAGGGCCATTTGGGGAATTTAACGGCAACGTAGTCAATGGCAGGCTCAAAGGCTGCAAAAGTAGAACCGGTTACCGCGTTCTTGATTTCATCCAGGGTATAGCCCAGGGCAATTTTGGTAGCAACCTTTGCAATGGGATAACCGGTAGCCTTAGATGCCAGGGCTGAAGACCGTGATACACGGGGGTTAACTTCGATTACGGCATATTCAAAACTTTCAGGATGCAGGGCAAACTGACAGTTACAGCCACCTTCAATCTGCAGTGCAGAAATGATGTGGAGCGCTGCAGAACGGAGCATCTGATATTCTTTATCACTTAAGGTTACGGTGGGGGCAATAACGATACTGTCACCGGTGTGGACACCTACCGGGTCAAAGTTTTCCATGGAACAGACGGTAATGGTGTTGTCGTTCCGGTCACGCATAACTTCAAACTCAATTTCCTTCCAGCCGGCAATACACCGCTCTACCAGAATCTGGTTAATCGGCGAAAGATAAATGCCGTTGTGGGCAATTTCACGCAGCTGCTTTTCATCAGCAGCAATACCACCACCGGTACCGCCCAGAGTGAAGGCCGGACGGACGATAACGGGATACGAAATTTCATTGGCAAAGGCTACAGCGTCTTCTACAGAGGTAACAACTTTTGAAGGAATACAAGGCTGACCGATGGATTCCATGGTGTCTTTAAAAAGCTGACGGTCTTCTGCCCGGTCGATAACGTCTGGCGAAGAACCAAGAAGCAGAACTCCCTGTTCTTCCAGAAATCCTGATTTTGCCAGCTGCATACATAAAGTAAGGGCCGTCTGTCCACCAAGTCCGCTCAGAATGCCGTCGGGCTTTTCTTTCTTGATGATGCGTTTGATGACATCAAGAGTTAAGGGTTCGATGTAGATCTGATCTGCCATAACCTGATCAGTCATGATGGTTGCCGGGTTGGAGTTTACCAGAACAATCTGTACCCCTTCTTCATGGAGGGCACGGCAGGCCTGAACGCCAGCGTAGTCAAATTCAGCAGCCTGGCCGATGATGATGGGGCCGGAGCCGATAACCATAACTTTCTTGATTTTTTCGTTCTTAGGCATTGTGTCTTTTCTCCATGAGTGCAATGAAATCGTCAAACAGGTAGCTGGTATCTTTAGGGCCGGCACAGGCTTCCGGATGGAACTGAACGCTGAATGCCGGAATGTTTTTGTACCGGATGCCTTCGTTACTGTTGTCATTTACGTTGATGAACAGCTGTTCAGCGGCAGCCGGATCAATACTGTCTGACTTTACGGCGTATCCGTGGTTCTGGGTAGAGATGTATACCTTTTCTGAAGCCACATCTTTAACCGGCTGGTTGGCACCGCGATGGCCGAACTTCAGTTTTTCCGTATCAAAACCGTTGGCCAGTGCCAGCATCTGGTGACCCAGACAGATACCCATAATCGGGATACCGGTTTTGGTAAGTTCACGGATATTTTCAATGATTTCAACGTTTTCTTTGGGGTCACCGGGACCGTTACTGAGCATGATGCCGTCCGGGTTCAGGGCAACAACGTCTTCCGGTTTGGTGTAGGCATTAAGAACGGTAACACAGCAGTTCCGGGAAACAAGGCTGCGTACGATGTTTGATTTTACGCCAAAGTCCATAAGGGCTACGTGATAACTCTGTTCCAGGAGCCCTGACTCGTTATCCAGGATCCCTGAGCTTGTCGAAGGGTCCACAGTGGAGGCTTCGACAGGCTCAGCCATCCTATGCTGTGTGTCAGCCTTAATCACCGGATCAACACCGTAATTTGCCTTGCTGGTCATGGTACGAACAGCGTTGGTTACTTCGTAGGCTTTTACTTTTTCCATGTCCACGGCAGAAGGATCATCGGTAATGACGCCGTTCATGGTTCCGTATTTACACAGCAGTTTTACCAGCGCACGGGTATCAATGCCGTAGAGCCCCGGTACGCCGTTTTTCTTCAGGAAATCATCAATGGTCATCTTGCTGCGGAAGTTTGACGGATGTTCACAGTATTCACGGACGATGTAAGCACAGCATCCGGTACGTTCACTTTCGGCGTCTTCCAGGTTTACGCCGTAGTTACCGATAAGGGGGAATGCCTGGATTACAGCCTGACCAAAGTAACTTTTATCGGTCAGGGTTTCAAGGAATCCTACCATGGCGGTAGTAAATACGATTTCACAGGTAACCCCTTCTTTGGGGCAGTCGGCACCAAACGCGCCGCCTTCAAAAGTCATTCCGTTTTCTAGAATCAGATAGCGTTTCATATTATTTTCCTTCCTGGCTTTCAAAGCATTTACAGCAAAGACCGGTATCAGGTCCCAGCTGCAGGGCTCCATCATGACTTAAATAAGCAAGACTGTCAGCCCCGATAATCTGGGCAATTTCAGAAAGACTGTGGTTACAGGCAATAAGATGCTGGCAGTCCGGTACGTCAGTTCCATAATAACAGGGAGCGATGAATGGCGGAGAAGAAATCCGTACATGCACTTCTGAAGCTCCGGCATCACGCAGCAGCTGTACGATATGGCCGCTGGTAGTACCACGAACGATGGAATCATCAATAAGAACAACGCGTTTCCCTTTTACGGTGGCAGCAACCGGGTTCAGTTTAATCTTTACTTTGTTCTGGCGTTCTGACTGGCCAGGATTGATGAAGGTGCGGCCGATATACTTATTCTTAACAAATCCCATACCATAAGGAATGCCACTTTCCTGGCTGTATCCCAGGGCCGCATCAAGACCGGAATCTGGAACACCAACTACAACGTCAGCTTCCACCGGGTTTTCCCGGGCAAGAATCCGGCCGGCTTTTAAGCGGCTTTCATGAACGGAAACGCCGTCGATAACGCTGTCGGGACGGGCAAAGTAGATGTATTCAAAAACACAGAGGGATTTCTTTTCAGTTTCGCAATGGGTGTCGATGGAAGTAACGCCATCTTTACTGAATACCACGATTTCACCGGGGCGCACATCACGGATGAATTCAGCGCCCACCACATCAAGAGCGCAGGTTTCAGAAGCAATAACGTAGGTATCCTGCGGGGTCCCTGAACCTGTCGAAGGGTTCCCGCGAATACGGCCGTAGCAGAGCGGACGGTATCCTTTGGGATCCCGTACTGCCAGCAGTTTATCGTGGGTCATGAGGACCAGCGAATAGGCACCTTCAATTTTTTCCATGGTGGAGCTGACAGCTTTTTCAATGGTAGAACAGGTTAAGCGCTCTTTGGTAAGCAGGTAGGCTATGGTTTCGGTATCACTGGTTGAATGAAAAATAGCCCCCGTCATTTCCAGCTGATGGCGGAGGGCTTCTGAATTGGTAAGATTACCGTTATGGGCAACTGCAAGGCTGCCGTTTACATGATGAACTTCTATGGGCTGAACATTTGCCCGGATATTGGCACCAGTGGTACCATACCGCACATGACCACAAGCCATGGAACAGTCGCCTAAGGCTTTAAGGCTGTCTGCGGTAAATACATCAGTTACCAGCCCCAGGTCTTTACAGGAAGTGAACTGACCGCCTTTATTAACCACAATACCGCAGCTTTCCTGTCCGCGATGCTGCAGAGCGAAAAGTCCAAGATAAACCGAGCCGGCCAGTGGTGCCTCTTCAGGCGACCAAACCCCAAATACGCCACACTCTTCGTGAATGGATTCATCAGAATAAACAGGTGACAACATATCTGAGTTTGCGCCTGCCGCAAACTCAGTAAGGTCGCTGCAGCGACCGTCACACTCTTCGTGAATGGATTCATGTATCATGAAAAAATATCACTTCGACAGGCTCATACGTTCCGGTTGGCCAGGGCGGCAGAGCCTGTCGAAGCCTCCAAAGCCAACGTATATATATCATCAAGATTGCAAGATGCCGGTAGTGGATCCCAGCGACGGAACCTTGCAATCAGCCTACTTCATTGATGATCTTACTAAGCCAACAAACAACGGGTGCGCCCTATTGGGCCGGCTCTTGAATTCCGGATGGAACTGAACACCAAGATAGAATGGATGATCTTTCAGTTCCACGGTTTCAACAATGTAATCATCAGGACTGGTACCACTGATTACAAGACCGGCATCTTCCAGTGCATGACGGTACTCGTTGTTGAATTCATACCGGTGCCGGTGACGTTCGCTGATTTTCTGGGATCCGTAGCATTCTTCCATGCGGGTTCCCGGCTTGATTTTACAAGGATATGCACCAAGACGGAGCGTACCACCTTTATTTACACTGTCGTTCTGATCCGGCAGAAAGTCAATTACTTTGTACGGGCTTTCAGGATCAAATTCACCGCTGTTGGCCCCTTTCATGCCGGCAACATAGCGGGCAAAACTGATACAGGCAATCTGCATACCAAGACAGATTCCAAGATAGGGCACATTGTTTTTGCGGCAGTAGTTGGCAGTAAGAATCATGCCTTCAATACCACGCTGACCGAATCCACCGGGAACAATAACACCGTCTACATCACTTAAAGTATTCAGAATAGTACTGTCATTAATTGTTTCGCTGTCAATCCATTTAATATGCACATCGGCACCAAGTCCGTAGCCGGCGTGACGCAGAGCTTCTGCAACAGAAAGATAGGCATCATGCAGCTGTACGTATTTTCCTACCAGACCGATGGTAACTACTTTGTTCCGGTTCCGGATGTTGTCCAGCATGGCATTCCAGCCAGTTAAATCTGCCGGTGGAACATTCAGGTTCAGAAGGCGGCATACGGTATCAGAAAGGTGCTGGTTTTCAAGCATAATAGGTGCTTCATACAGGGTAGGCAGTGTCAGGTTCTCGATAACGCAATCTTCAGAAACGTTACAGAACATGGCGATTTTGCGGTAAATATTATCTTCCAGCTTTTCATCACAGCGCAGAACAATGATGTCCGGTTTGATACCCATACCCTGCAGTTCCTTAACACTATGCTGGGTTGGTTTTGTTTTGTGTTCGTCAGATCCTGAGAGGAACGGCAGCAGGGTTACGTGAATGTAGATAGCGTTTTCTTTTCCAACTTCAAGCCCTACCTGACGGATAGCTTCGATAAATGGCTGGGATTCGATATCACCGGTGGTACCGCCAACTTCTGTAATTACCACGTCGGCACCGCTGGTTTTACCTACGTTATAGATGAAGGATTTGATTTCGTTGGTGATATGGGGAATAACCTGTACGGTTTCGCCCAGATATTCACCGCGGCGTTCCTTGTTCAGAACATTCCAGTACACTTTACCTGATGTAAGGTTTGAATATTTGTTCAGGTCTTCATCAATAAAGCGTTCGTAGTGGCCCAAGTCCAGGTCTGTCTCAGCACCGTCTTCAGTAACGTATACTTCGCCATGCTGATAGGGGCTCATGGTTCCCGGGTCAACGTTGATGTAGGGATCCAGTTTCTGAGATGCAACTTTCAGTCCCCGTGATTTCAAAAGGCGTCCAAGGCTGGCAGCGGTAATACCTTTTCCAAGTCCAGAAACAACACCGCCAGTAACAAAAATGTACTTCATACTCGCATCCTCCCGGTGGGGGCAGGCACTACTTTGAAACACCCTTACCAGTTTCAAAGTGCCCCGCCCCTCTTACTCAAAACCGATTACTATATAAAACGTGCGCTAAACACATGTCGATCAGTCACAAGTGACTGACCTTACGTCACTACCGTGTGAGTGGCATGGCGGGAGTGATAGCAAGGAGCCGGTCATCGGAAGCGCGGAAGCGGGCTGCCGCCCGTTGAGCACGTCGGTCAGCCCATTAATGAGC
>JAZLJW010000171.1:0-12917 GCA_045597345.1 Treponemataceae bacterium | reverse complement strand
CTGCATGAAGCATTTGCGGCAGAACAGCTTCCTTTGATGAAAGGACGGCTACACAATGGGTTGCATTCTGAGCCTGTTTTTTAAGTTTCTTTACGGAAAGATCGCTGGTAAGTACACTGATAACCGGCTTTGAACCTTTTTCATTAAGGAAATCTTTGATCGATCCGGTATCGTCAAGATTAGAGCATAATAATAACCAATTCATACATATAGTATAAAACAGATAAATGCTGAAAACAACAGTGAAATATTTCACATTTTTATACAAAAATTATTCAAAACCAATTGACCAAACAGACAGAAAAAGATATGTTTATTTCATCAATTGCCGTTGTAGCTCAGTTGGTAGAGCGCTGGACTGAAAATCCATATGTCGACAGTTCGATTCTGTCCGACGGCATTATAAAGCATCTGAACTACGTTCAGATGCTTTTTTTTTCAAAAAATTCATAAAAACCGGGAGAAAACGCTCTTCGCGATTGAAAAACACAAGTAATGCAGTACAATGAATGTAGAATTTTCTTTCAGGAGGTTTTACATGAAAAAAATTCTTGCAATTATGGTAAGTGTATCCATCGTTACCTGTATGCTCTTTGCAGATTCATATCAGGATAAGGCAAACAAGGATCTTGCAGAACTGGCTGCACCACTCAGCGAAATTTCAAACATTCTTGAAACCTATGCCATTGGAAATGCTGTTCAGCACAATACTTGGGATAGTGCATTCATCGGAAAATTAATTCCATCTTTTCCATCACACTTCGGATTGGGAGCTTCTGCTAATGTTACCCTGATTCCAATGGAAACCCTTAAGTCATCAGACAGTTCTTCATTTTTCGGTGAGCTTCTTGCAGGTTCAAACATGAAGTTCCTGCCGTTCCCTGCATCTGCAAATGGTAATATCCGTATTGGAGGATTCTTCTTTCCGTTTGATATCGGTGTACACTTCATGAAACTGCCACTTAAATTGGATTCTGGTATCAACATTGATTATCTTACCTACGGAGCAGACGTACGATATGCTGTTATGGAGGAAGCTTACTTCAAGCCCACTATTTCACTTGGCCTTGGTGCAACAGTTACTAAAGGTTCAGTTGCATTAACTCTCAACGAAACAGATTTTACCGGATCTGCATCAACCAGTTTCAAGGCAACAATTGTTACTGCCCAGGCTCAGATTTCAAAGAAAATTTTCTTCCTGATTCCGTATGCAGGAGCCCGGTACTCTCTGGCTTCAGGCACCTTCGGTTGGAATGCAGAAGCAACGCTGCACGATACAACCCATGATGACTATCCTGGAGTATTGGAAGCAAATGCTGGAGAAACTAAAACCTACGCATTCGGTAAAAAATCTGATGCACAGGTGTACGGTGGACTTGGTCTTAAGTTCCTCATTTTTGATAATACTGTTGGTGTAAGTTACGACTTTATGAGTAAAGCATTAGGGGTAAACGTAGACTTGCGCATTAAAATCTGATACCTGCGTTACTACGTAAAAAAAATGGGCTTCTTTTGAAGCCCATTTTTTATGTTTCCACATCACTTCCACATATCAACATCATCTTCAGGATTGTAGATATGATATCCGTTTCTGCCATTCTTCTTTATGGCAAACACAGCACGGTCACTTAACTCACAAAGCAAATCAAAGTCTGTTCCATGTTCCGGAACAAGCACCACACCTGCACTGACACTTACTCCGGTTGCATTTTCGGCTCGTTCCACACGTTCCCTGAATGAATCCTGAACAGAAAGGCACAGTTGGTGAATAGTCTGAAAACTGTCACCGGGAAGTGTAACAAAAACCATAAACCGGTCATTGTCAATTCTGCCAAATATTGATTCTTCAGGGAACGTTGCCAGCATGGCATCCGCCAGTTCCTTTATCAACCGGCTGCAGAAACTGTTACCCCTCATCTCGTGCATCTGCTGGAAATTATCAATATCAAGCTGAATCAAAGCATATTTGTCTTCTACCTGAGATTCAATAATCTGTTTGACCTCTTCGCCAAAGTGTTCTTTCAAATACAGCTTTGTATCAGCATCCCGTATGCACTGGTCGGATAGTCTTCGAACCAATGTTTCAATGGGCATAATCAGATGAAGTGAAAATACGATGCAGAAAACAAAAACCAGACTTAAACAGACGAAGAAAACAACCAGAATAAAAGAAATCAATGCATTTTTTTCTTTCAGAATATAATCCGTATCTGCCATAATGGTCACCAGCCATCCATTTTTACACTGATCCACTACGGTAAGCTGCTTATTAACAATCTGAGCCTGTCCCAGCCGGGAAAACAACAATCCTATTTCATTAAATGCTATGGTCATTCCATTTTCCATCGTATCCGTTGAAAACAAAATCAGACCATTGGGTGCAATAAAGCGCAACACCAATCCATTGGATAAATTGGAATTGTAGATGCAGTTAGCAATATCAGAAACATTAACTGAGGCGATAGCCAAAGAATCTTCATTAATTTTACGCAGATAATAAATTTGACGGGAGGAAAGGTCATCCGCTGTCAACCAGCCTCTGCTGTTTTCATAGTTATTTACTGTCGAAGACAATACGGTGTATAACGGTTTCCCCAAAGCAGCAATGCTTTCGTCGGTAAGGGAACCTATAATTCTTCCATCACGATACACCACCGCAAAATCACGGCTATTCTGAATAGCCTGCAACCGTGACATAAAAACCGTATCTGCATCAGGCATTTCTCCATTTGCCGTTGGATTAACCGGCAGAAACAGGACATTCATCATGCTTTCTGTACTTTCTATGACCGAGTCTATGGCTGCGGTTGCCTGAAGTGATAAATCATGAGTAAGTTCGAGAACCTTATTTGTTATCATCCGATTCGCCTGGTATATAACAGAAAAGGCAAGAAAAGCCATAACAACGAGGAATGCTCCGGCAAATCCGAAAGACATTTTAAATTTCAATGCATTATAATGATTGTTGGCAGTAGTACTATACGTCATGATTTACCCCAGAATTCTTCGTTCAAAATATTCAACTGTTTCGGGTTGAGCAAAGTAAAAACCTTGAAACTCATTACAGCCTAGCTGTGCAAGACGGTCAACCTGTTCTTTGCTTTCAACGCCTTCAACAATTGTTTTCATGTTAAGCTTTTCTGCAAGCCGCAGTATTTCTTCAACGATTATCCAAACACGTTCATCGTTGGTTCTGTCTGATTTACGGAGAAAACTCATATCAATTTTCAAGAAATCCACAGTAATGTCCTTCAGCATACCCAGAGATGAATAGCCGCTACCAAAGTCATCAATTTCAATAGGAAATCCATACTGACGAAGCTGCTGCAGAACAGTATCAACGTTTTCAAGATCCTGAATAATGGTTGTTTCAGTAATTTCAAGGCAAAGGTTTTTGGGTGAAATCTGATATTCCTCTACAAGAGAAGTTAATTCCTTATACAAGTCAAGATAGTAAAAGTCTTTTGCCGAAATATTGACAGAAAGCGTCAGGTCTTCCCTACCCATGAATGCCCATGAAGATAACTGCTGGGCAGCCATGTTCCAGATAATCAGGTCTACTTTTGAAATAAGACCGTTTTTTTCCAGCAGTGGAACAAAAGTATCGGGAGAAATTATGGTACCATCAGGCTCAATCCACCGTACCAAAGCTTCAGCTCCAAGAATTTCACCGGCAGGTGAGAACTGAGGCTGAAGGAACATAGTTATTTCATTGTTATCCAGAGCAAAATCAAAACGACCAAGAAGGTTTTTTTCATTTAATGAAACACCCAGATCATTATCATTGTAATAAAAAATGATTCTGTTGAATTCATTTTTATGACTCTTCATGGTAAGAGTAACTTTTTCGCACATACTAGAGATAGGTTCATTTCTGTTTGTTATCAGATACAACCCATACTGAATGCGCATTTTATAGAAACTGTTACTGAATTCATCCTGCAGATGACTTATGAATAAATGAAACTGCCGTTCATTGAAACGTTCTTTTTCAAGAAGAAAGCCAAAAAGATCACCGGAAATACGGCCATAAAGAGTCATTTTGGTTTCTGCATTCTCAATAGCTTTGGCACACTTCATAAGAACCTGATTTCCCTGTTCTTCGCCATAAATACTGTTGAATATCTTAAAATCAACGATGTTGGAACAGGTGAGGTAGTATTCTGTTTCCGGATTCTTAAGGATGATATCCCGAACCTGATCAAAAAAATACTCACGGCTGTAGTATCCGGATAATGGATCCCTCCGTTTCTGAAGTTCCCGTTCCCGTGATTCACGGTATTCCTGTGTTATATCGATGATATTGAAATAACAGCCAATATACAGACCTTTCTCATCAAAACTTCGTTTTGCTTTGATGGTAAACCGGTGTTCAGTTCCATTGATCAGAACAGTCTGTGTTCTTTCGACAATTTCGTTTTCAGAAGTAAAGAAAGCTGGATGTTCGGAAGTCCAATGTTCGTAGTAGGTACGGCAAAAAGACTGATAGTCCTGTTTTACATTGTGCATTTCAGAAAGATAGGACTTAGCCAATTCATTCAAGTACACGCAGTTATCGTCCATATCAAAACAGATGAGGATTCCCTGCATATCTGACAATGCTGTAGACAGCGCAACGTTCACCAGATCCCTGGGAACATAGGAGAAGGCATAAAAGAATATCAGAACAGAAACAATACCATATCCATACAGTGAGATATCAAATGTCAGATTCGTGACCAGGTAAATGGCATTCAGAATAAGAATTACCCCAAAACCCCATAAAACGGTAATGAATTTTGACCGTTGCTGCCGTGAAGTAAGACTGATTTTTACGGCAAACAGCGAAACGATAATCAAACTGAACAGATAACTGACAGCCAGATGAACACTGAAATACCAGTGTGATGGATATGAAACCCACATGTACGAATTCCCAATGGGCTCCCAGGTTACAGCAGACAGTACCTGTAACGAAGACAATCCAATAAGTACCGCAGCATCAATACCGGCAATAACGAAACAGCAAATCCGTAGTGTACGGCTCAATGCTTTTATTCCTGTATAAACCTGTATAAAAGCAGTCAGGTGAACCATAAGAATTGAAACACTGGCGTAATACAGGCCATAATAGAGTTGCGCATAGTGCGCTGGTATGGGGAAACAGTTCAACGAATAAAAAATACAGGTAAGTATACCGGTACAGATAAGTCCCCGCATTCGTATGGAAAGGCTATTGTTTATTCTGAATAGTTTTATGAAGATTCCTGTGAGAATAAAAGCCTGCACATATAAAATAATAAGAAAAATAATCTTCATGCACTCCCCTTTGGAATTCAGTATACTCTGCTCCCCCCGTTACGCACGTAAATACCTACGATATTTAAAAACATTTTCACAATTTTAACACTGCGTTTCTGAAAACAGTTTATAATTACCTTAAGAGGTAAAAAAATGAAACTGAATTATAAGCGGACAAGTCTGATTGGCTTTGCTTTTTTTGGAATCCTGCTGCTCTGGCAGGTGTATGACTCCTGGTGCCCAACATTTTTAACAGACATCTTTGCACGGCGTATGTATGGACTATCAACTGCAGAGTTGAAATCCGGAGATCCTGCAAAGATTCTTAATGTGCAATGGCTTGTAGGAATCATCATGGCCTGTGATAACCTTGCGGCATTAATACTGCTCCCTTTTTTCGGTAACCTGTCGGATAAGACGGAAACACCCATTGGCAAGCGTATGCCTTTCATCCTGATTGGAACTTTTGTATCTGCGCTTGCATTTCCTTTCATTCCATTGTTTTTTCACCACAACAACATCATCGGTATGGTAGTAATGATGGCCATAGTGCTGCTGTTTATGATGATGTACCGTAATCCTGCCGTAGCACTTATGCCGGACATTACACCAAAACCACTACGCGCAAAAGCCAACGGAATCATAAATATCATGGGATACTTTGGCGGTGCATTTGCTACAGTATTGGGTATATTCATGAAACTTTCCGACTATATCAACGTACCTGATGCTTCCAGAAAACTCTGGATTATTGAAATTCCATTCTGCGTTGCCTCTGTTCTTATGGTCATCTCTGCACTGGTTCTCTTTTTCACCATAAAAGAAAATACAATAAAAAAAGAAATGGAAAAGGAACTTGCAGAAGG
Organism: Treponemataceae bacterium; assembly: GCA_045597345.1. GTDB lineage: Bacteria > Spirochaetota > Spirochaetia > Treponematales > Treponemataceae > Treponema_I. The sequence continues at coordinate 6,771 of JAZLJW010000171.1, read as the reverse complement.
AGAACGCCTTGCGGCTGTCGAAACACCAGTAGATGATGACAAACCCATGTCATCAGAAAACAAGCAGATGCTGCTTGCTATTCTGGGCGCCGAATTTCTGTGGTTTATGGCTGATAACGCAATAGGTACGTATCTGGGTAACTATGTCATTTATTATCTTAATGCATCATCAGGCAAAACTGCACTGCTGACAATCCTGGGTGGTTTATGCTCAGTTATCGGATTTGCTACAGCCGGGTATATTGCAGACAAAGTCGGTAGAAAATGGACTATCTCATCGGGTCTTTGCATTACTACTGCTGCACTCATACTTATGTGTTTTGCGCGCCCAACAGGAATTGTCACAGGCATGAACGGAGAATTCACTTTTCCTGCAATTCTTTATCTGGTGTGGTGTATTAAGGGTTTTGGTATGGCACTGGTACATAACTGCTCATTCCCAATGGTTGTTGAATTGTGCTCTTCAAGCAAAATCGGAAAATTTACTGGTTTTTACTATGCATCCAGTATGTCAGCACAGACTGTTACCCCTATCCTGCTGGGACTGATTCTTAACGGAACACACGCATGGAATGCACTTCCCGTATATTCTTCAACATTGATTATTCTTGCCTGTCTGGTCTTCACACTTCTGGTAAAAAACATTAAAGCTGTTAAAGTTTCCAATGATAAAGGTCTGGAAGCTCTTGGAGGAGATGACTGATGCTGCTTATTCTGAAAATTATCATCATTGTCTGTGTTGTACTGATTCTATTGTATCTCTGGTTCACTGCTCCAAAAATCGGAACAAGAAACAGTGACGATGGTTTTAAAGGGACCCTGTATGCACACAGGGGACTGCACGATAATGCAACAGATCATCCGGAAAATTCCCTGGCCGCCTTTAAGCTTGCGGTAGATGCAGGTTTTGGTATTGAACTGGATGTACAGGTTTCAAAAGATGGAATTCCAGTAGTATTCCACGATGAAAAACTGGAACGGATGACAGGAAAACCTGGTGTTATAGCTGACTATACACTGGATGAACTGCAACACTTCAAACTTGGCAGTTCGGATGAAACTATTCCCCGTTTTTCAGATGTGCTGGCTTTAGTAAATGGACAGGTACCACTGATTGTTGAACTTAAGACAGAGGCCGCAAAACTGGGAGTTGCTCCCAAGGCTGCAGAACTTCTTGATCAGTATACCGGACTCTATTGCATGGAATCATTTAATCCACTGCTGGTTCTCTGGTTTAAAAAGAACCGGCCAACAGTGGTACGGGGCCAGCTGGCTGAAGCTTTTATGAAAGATGAAAGTTCTGCATACCATACGCCACTGTACTGGCTTTTACAGAACCTGCTCTTTAACGGTATTACAAAACCTGATTTCGTTGCCTATAACCATCTCCACGAATCAGTATTGGCCCGAAGACTATGTCATGGCCTGTTCAACAATAAAGCTGCTGCCTGGACTATTAAAAGTCAGGAACAGCTGGAAGCTGCAGAAGGTCATTTTGATGTGTTTATTTTTGACTCCTTTGTACCGGAACAAAAATAAAAATCCCCACTATTTACTGCTTGCCTGCAAGCTGTAAAATTTATTACATTTACACTATGTCAAATTCAATTTTTACCGCATTGTTCGGCTCAAAACATGACCGTGACCGAAAAGCATTACTGCCAATTCTTAATAAAGTAAACGAACAGGAAGAATGGGCAAAGAACCTTACCGCAGAGCAGTTCAAAATGCAGACTGCCATATTCAAAAAAGAAATTGCAGAAGGGCATAAAACCTTAGACGATATTCTGCCATTTGCATTTGCAATGGCCCGTGAAGCTTCATTCCGTGTCATTGAACAGCGTCCCTACGACACACAGATTATGGGTGCCATTATCCTGCATCAGGGTAAACTTGCCGAATTAAAAACCGGTGAAGGTAAAACTCTGATGACCGTTCCCGCCGCATACCTGAATGCACTTTCCGGTAAAGGGGTACACGTTGTAACCGTAAACGATTACCTGGCAGAACGCAACGCTGAATGGATGGGTCCTGTGTACGAATACTTAGGGGTTTCCTGCGGCATCATCGTTGCCAACATGGATAACGAAGCACGTAAAAAAGCGTACACCTGTGACATTACCTACGGTACCAACAACGAACTTGGTTTTGACTACCTGCGTGACAACATGCAGATTTCTCTTGAACAGAAAGTTCAGCGGGGATTTAACTTCTGTATTATCGACGAAATTGACTCCATCCTCATTGATGAAGCACGTACTCCACTGATTATTTCTGGTCAGGGTGAAGATGATACCGCCAAGTTCTACGATGTAGACAAATACGTTGGACAGCTGGAAGAAGCCCAGAAGAACCCGGAAACCGGTGATTATCCTGATGAAGCACAGGGAGAAGAGATTATCGGGGACTACAAACTTGACGAAAAATCAAAACGGGTATCATTTACCGATGCCGGTATGCTGAAAATCGAACAGATTCTCTTAAAACACAACCGCATTACCGGAAGCCTGTTTGATGAAAACAACTTCGAGTACATTCACTATTTTACCCAGGCCGTTCGTGCACATACTCTGTACAAAATCGATGTAGATTACGTTGTAAAAGAAGGCCAGGTTCAGATAGTTGATGAATTCACCGGTCGTATTCTTGAAGGAAGACGGTATGGAGACGGTCTGCACCAGGCTATCGAGGCTAAAGAGCACATCCGTATTGCCCAGCGTAACAGAACCCTTGCAACAATCACCTTCCAGAACTTCTTCCGTATGTATACAAAACTTTCCGGTATGACCGGTACAGCAGAAACAGAAGCAGTAGAATTCAATAAAATCTATAACCTGGATGTAGTTGTTGTTCCAACTCACAAACCGGTTGCACGTATCGATGAAAACGATGAAGTATACCTTACAGAAGCCGATAAGTGGGAAGCCATCAGCCGGGAAATTATCGAAGCTCACAAAAAAGGACAGCCAGTTCTGGTTGGTACAGTTTCCATTGAAAAGTCAGAACACCTATCTGCCATTCTTACAAAGAAAGGTATCCGCCACGAGGTTCTGAATGCAAAGAACCATGCACGCGAAGCACTGATTATTGCTGAAGCTGGAGCAAAAGGTGCAGTAACCATTGCAACCAATATGGCTGGTCGTGGTACTGATATCAAACTGGGTGGTAACCCTGAATTCCGCGCACAGAAAAAAGCCGGTACAGAAGCTACTCCCGAACAGTACGCTGCTGCTTTTGAAAAGGAAAAAGAACAGTGGCTTAAAGACTACGAAGAAGTTAAGAATGCCGGTGGTTTGTATGTTATTGGTTCTGAACGTCATGAAAGCCGCCGTATCGATAACCAGCTTCGTGGACGTTCTGGTCGTCAGGGTGATCCTGGCCGCAGTAAATTCTTTATTTCCATGGATGATGACCTGATGCGTCTGTTTGGTGGTGAACGCCTTAAAGCAATTATGAGTCGTATCGGTATGGAACCAGGTGAGCCTATTTACCATCCAATGCTGACTAAAGGTATTGAAAAGGCCCAGACTAAGGTTGAAGAACGTAACTATGAAATCCGTAAGCACCTGCTTGATTACGATGACGTACTGAACGAACAGCGCAATACCATTTATCAACAGCGGGATGACATTCTTGCCGATAGTGAGCTTGCAGTAAGGGTTCTTAATAACGCTCATGAGGATATTGAAGGTATTATTTCAGAAGCAATGCCAGCCATCAAACGTAATGAAGATGAAGGTCTTTCTGCATTATCAGCAGAGTTGAAACAGCGCTACGGCCTGGTAACAGATACCACCACATTACGTACCGCATATGCAGGAAGTAAAGCTTCAGAACAGTCGCTGAAGGAATCAATTTTTGCCACGTTACAGGATGATATCCACAATAAAGAAGCATTGGCAGGAAAATTCAACCTTAATATGTTCATCAGATATCAGTACATTCAGGACATTGATAAAAAATGGCTTGATCATCTGGAACAGCTTGAAGGATTGCGTGAAGCTGTTCACCTGCGGTCATACGGTAGCAAAAATCCACTTACTGAATACAAAATTGACGGATTCAACATGTTTTATGATATGATTGATCAGATTCGTGTTGACATTCTGTCACGTGTTTTCAAAGTAAAAGTACAGACGGATCCTGTAGACCGCAGAATATCCGGAACTAGAACGATGAACGCACAGCATAATGCAATGCAGTCTTTTGATGGTAATGCCGCTAAAGCAGCAGCTGATAAAAGCCCTATGGCACAACGCCGTCAAGGTGAAAATGTTACTGTTGTCAGAACTGTTCCTAAAGTTGGACGTAATGATCCATGCCCTTGTGGAAGCGGTAAAAAATACAAAAACTGTTGTGGCAGATAATAACACGTATCACAGGAGAGACATATGGATGCAGCTGTAGTAAACCCGTTTTTAAATTCCAGTATGAAAGCTTTTGAAAATATGTTTGGTGTAACCCCACAACCTGGTACACCATATGTATTAGACAGAATCGGTAGTCACCGCTGGGAAGTTTCCGGAATTCTGGGAATAACCGGCGACTGTACCGGAGTAGTAGCTTTCAGACTTCATCGTGTGCTTGCAAATAAGATGCTTCATATGTCTGGTGTATCATTACCTGAAAAAACAGAAGACCGTGAACAGTTAGCCATTCAATTGGTCAGTGAATTCACCAACATCATTTCAGGAAATGCAGTTTCCCAGATCAAGCTGTATGATCTGGACATTTGACCGCCAGTTGTAGTTTCAGGACCTGATCACGTTATTTCCTGGCCTCAGGGATTTCCTATTGTAGCTATACCGTTTACAACTCAATACGGTCCCTATGAAGTCGATGTATGCTTTAAGTAGTAATACCGGGCTCTCAAAACGTAACATCATAATGAATCACAGACATTTTCAATTTTATTATCTCAACACCGGTGGCGGACATCGTTCCGCTGCAAAAAACCTTAAGGATTTGTTTAAATTAAAATATCCAGAGGTAACAGTATCACTGGTCAATGGTTTCTCTGAAAACAACTCGATATGCAACCTTCTTTTTGAAAATTTTTACCGGATATCCTGTAACTTCTTCCCTGCTTCTTACAGTTTGACCTATCGGCTTTTAAACCATAAACCACTGCTCTATTGTGTTGAAAATTTTCTTGAATGGTTTATAACGCCATATCTTGAAAAGAAAATCTTAGAAGAAAATCCGACTGATATCGTTTGTTTTCATTTTGCATTGGAGCGTTTTCTGAAACATGCAATACAGAAGATAAATCCTTCAATCCGGTTAACTGTTATTGTTCTTGACCCATTCACTTTTCATTCTTCGTGGGTTTGGGAAAAGACCATAGATTATTATTTTTTTTCAGAGCAGGCCAGAGAATATGCCGTTGAACACTATAACGTTCCGAAAGAACATACCACGGTTGTTCCTTTCCTGATAAATCAGAATTTCTGTACTACGCCTTCGCAGGAAGAGGTCATTTCATTAAAACAAAAACACGCAATACCACTTGATAAAAAAGTTGTTCTCTTGACAGGTGGTGGCGAAGGACTTTCAAAACTGATTCCCATTGTAACTCAATTAGCTGAAGAAAAAGCTGACTTTGTTATTCTGGCTGTCTGCGGTAAAGACCAGATAGTATATAAAGCCATGATGCAATTTGCAAAAAAACATCCTGAACTATTTCTCAAGGTGTATGGTTTTGTAGACTGTATGCCGGATTTTGTTAAAATCTGTGATTGTGCTGTGATCAAAGCAGGACCTGCTTCTCTTATTGAAGTATTATCCCAAAAAAAACCGGTTATACTTTGTCATTTTATATACGGACAGGAACAAGGTAACGTAGAATTTGCAATCCAGAACGATGTCGGATCCTTTGTGACAGAACCTAAAAAAATATGCGCATCAATTGAACATATCCTTCATGATGAGGAATATGCCCAATTGCGCATAAAAAAACTTGAATCATTGGCTATTAACACTAACAGTATGGAAATTACTGACCGATTAATGGCCAAAGTGTAATTCACGCATGCCTTCAACTTCGTCACAAACGGGTTGCAGGCTGCAGGCTGCACAGTCCATAAGAACATTTTTAGAAATGTGGTCGATGGTTTGAGTAATCTGCTCAGACTTTTTGATACTGGCTTCAAGTGCTTTATAGTCAAAGTCTTTTAATGTAACGTAATACAGTGAAACGGCTTTGACTTTTTTATTAGTCTTAAAGCCATCTATCATCATATTTCCGGTTTTGGCAAAAGAAAGGCCTTTCTTTAACGCAGCTTTCCCTACCCGCACCGACTCTTTTCCCCGGCTGGCTGAAACCCGCATCATGAATCCTTCAGGGAAAAAATGATAGCGGGTAAATTCCAGATTTCTGATGGCACTGTACAGCTTTTCACCTTCACCCAATGTATCTTGGTCAACGCGGACAAAGGTAACCCGGGCAAAAGGAGTATCTGAAGATATTTCTGTCAGATCAGAACCTATTACTGAAAGACTATCCTGAGGCACTAATGATTCGTTTGCAGTTATTACGGTACAGCCTAATCCCGGCAGCAGGTCAGATCCCAGTTCATAGGCCATTTCACTGCGTAATATCATTGTTTCCTTGCCCGTTTCAGGCCAATTTATTTTTTCAATCGGTAGTTTTTTTTGTTCATAACGGGAAAACAAATCCTGCATTCCCGCTATGGTATCATCATATAGTTTCATGAATTCTTATTTTAAACCATGGCTATGTCCGTAAAAAGTGTTGCTTATTGTCACCCT
>JAZLJW010000170.1:0-18014 GCA_045597345.1 Treponemataceae bacterium | reverse complement strand
AAGAATCCTGGTCTGTTCTTCATCTTCAATTTGTGAATGAATAAGAGCACAACGGAATCCCGGATATACCTGATGCTGCAGGAAATCATACATTTCGGCAGCACTTTTTAATGCTTTATTTGAATCAGGCTGTTCCTCGTTTTGTTCCAGATACTCCGGATCATCAAGAGAATGGTCATTCCGGTCAATGAGCGGATAGACAAAATAAGCCTGACGTCCTGCCTGTAATTCCTGTCGTACAGCTTCATATACACGACTCTCGTTTCCGTTTCGTGTTAAATGCGTCACAATCGGTTTTCGCCCCGCCGGCATCGTTTTTATCGTACAGACATCAAGGTCCCCGAATACAGTCAATGCAAGGGTTTGCGGTATAGGTGTTGCCGACATAAGAAGAAAATCCGGTGCAAGCCCCTGACTTTCAAGGCTGTTGCGCCCTTTATCCAGAATGGCATTACGCTGGACTACACCAAAACGATGCTGTTCATCGATAATGGCAAACTGCAGGTTCCGATACAGCACACTCTGGCTGAACAATGCATGTGTACCAATAAGAATATCTATTTCACCCTGTTTAAGTGCTGCAAGAAGCGGTTTGCGTGACGATGCAGACAGATTTCCCGTTAAAAAAGCAACCCGTACGCCCAGTACTTCCAGCTGCTTTGCAGCATTCTGCGCATGCTGCTTTGCAAGAATTTCAGTGGGCGCAAGAATAGCAACCTGTCCGCCATAATCTATGGTCCGTAGTGCCATAAAGAAGGCTACCAGAGTCTTACCACTACCAACATCACCCTGCAGCAATCGTGCCATATGAAACGGTTCATCAGTCTGTAACGTGCCATCCCTGAAACCGTGACTTAAATCCATATCCCGGTTCATGTCAGTAATTACCTGTTTCTGGTCTTGTGTCAAATCAAAAGGCAACCGTTCGTACAGCTGCTTCTGCCGCGGTGAAAGAGTCTTTTCAAACTGGCTGGGCTCTTTCTGCGCTTTATCGCTCTCGTTCCCTCCATCTTCCGTCATGACATCATTTTCAGTATTCCATAAAACAGCCTTGCCGGCATGAAGTGCAAGAGCTTTTTCAACACTGCGACGTCGTGCCTGGTTCTGTGAAATAATCGATTTTTGAAAAAGAAACAGTTCTTCGTAGATAAATGTTGCACGGGCGTTTTCTGCCTGAATCAGTGTTTCAGGTACATGCATGGCATACAACGCTTCCTGTTTGTGTAACAGATTCCGCCGGGCAATAACCGTCTGAGGCAGTTCATCCTCAATACCTCGTGCATACTGCATCAACGCAGCGGCAATGGCTTTTCGTACTGTACCTTGATTAAGGCCAGCGGTTAAGGGGTATACAGGTATTACTTTAGAATTCGGAATAGGAAGCGTTGCCATTTCCGAAAGGTTTCCGTGATGATCCATAACCTGGGAATCAAAAGCAGAACATTGTAATTGATTATAGCGCGGACTGAAATGTCCGGTTACAGCAATGATAGAACCTATAGTCAACGTTTTTTCAAGGAATGCCCGATTAAAGCAAACTAGTTCTGCCTGCGCTGTACCATCGAAAATGGTTATGCGCAGCGTTTTCATTTTTCCGTACCCGAACCAACTGTGATTCAGAACCTGAGCAATAGTATGTACCCTGCCTTCATTCCATTGGGAAAGACTTCTTCTCTGGGTACGGTCATCATAATTCCGAGGCCATAGCGTTAAAAGATCAGAAACAGTAAAAACACCAAGTTTTGCCAGTAATTTTGACGTCTGTGCGCCAATTCCGGATATGGCAGATACAGGTATTTCAATCTCTTTTAATTTCATGGAACCTCAGAAAGCAACTGAATCAGAACGGTAAGTGCGCAATCAGGTGAGCAATCTTTCCTATAACGATTCCTCCTAGCGCCTGAACCACAATACCAGCTGCAAGAACGATAATAAGTTGTGTCTTAAAAGAAAAAGCTCCCTGCTTTTTGAACAGCCGGGTAATTTTTGCTGAAACGCCATAAATGGTTCGGTCAATGTTGTTCCATAAGGGGGTATATGACTCTTTTTTCAGCAGGAAGAAAACCAGACGAATACCGCATAATACATTCAGAAGTCCGATAATTGACGATACCAATGACCAGCAGACATTCAGCAGAGAAGCAATAATAACCCCGAAACGGAATACACCGTAAATGGAAAGCTCACTGAATAGACTGGCAAGCAGCGTCAATATCCCCAAAGACAGAATAGGAGAAAAGTCTATACCTGCAAACCGAAAAATATGCATTCTGCGGAATATTTCAAGATACGGATCACATATCTGAGACAAATAATAGCCAACTTTTGAATTATTCAGTTCAGGAATCCAGGTAAGGAAAATTCTTATCAGGCATAGAAACATGAACAGTGAAAGAGCACCGGATATCGTTTTGAAGATAAATTGAATTGCAGCCATTACGCAGCTCCTTTTTAACGCTGTATGTACAAATTTCAGAAAACCTCAGGCGGTCCAGACATCCCGTACCTGATACTGCATCCTTACATCATCAAGAAAGTCATCAGTAGCAGGAACTTTCGTCAGGTTACCGGCTTTAATAATGTACCGGTTACCGCCGTTATCTAAATGAAAATATACTAAACAATTTCCCGTATAGCCAAATAAAAACTCACGGAATTTCATCATATCCTTTTCTGCACAGAATCCGTTTTTCAGAAGGATGTGAACTTCCTGAATTGATTTCTGTTCCAGCTCATTCATATCAAGAATTTCATCAACCAGGAAACTGGGCTGATCACGGGTACCGTCAACTTCGCCGCGGAATGCCAGAACAGCATCCTGCTGGACAAGCGGTGCCAGCCGTTCCCAGGTGTTTGCAAAGAAGGTCAGGTCAATCTGACCGTCAAGATCCCCTAATTTTCCAAAACACATCAGTTTTCCGCTTTTTGGTGTGTATGGTCGAAGCCCCTGAACCATACCGATGGCAACCCACTTTTTCCGCTGACGCCGTTCACGCCGGTAGCCACCCTGTCCGTTTGCACCGCCGGAGTTTCCACCATGCTTTGCTTCCCAAGCTTCGTTTTCAGCCTTATCCTGAGCAGCTGCCTGGGTAATGTTGGCAGAAGTCAGGGTAGCACACTTTTTCATGATGTCCCGGTAGCCATCAAGAGGGTGACCGGAAATATAAAAACCAATCAGTTCTTTTTCGATGGCAAGTTTTTCAAGTTCGGTCCAGTCTTCACAGGTAGTAAACTTATAATCTTCAAATTCTTTTTCGCCGCTTTCTTCAAAGAGACTGGCCTGTCCATATTCGCTGGCGGCTTTTTTTGCATCTACATAGGCAGTGGCACCTTCTATGTTCTGCAGCATCTGAGGACGGCTCATGCCAAAGCAGTCAAGACCGCCGGTTTTAATCAGGGTTTCAAGGGTACGTTTGTTGATTTTCTGGTCAGCAACACGTTCAAGAAAGTCCATAAAGCTCTGATACGGCCCGTTAGTCTCACGTTCTTTAACGATTTCCTCTGCAACAGCACCGCCAACACCCTTAATACCACGGAGGCCAAATACAATATGACCGTCAATAACGTCAAAGTTAACGTCTGAGCGGTTTACATCAGGTCCGTCTACCGGAATGCCCATGCGGCGGGCTTCTGCAATATATTCAGGAAGCGTATCGGTAGAGGTAATTTCGTTGGTTAAGTTGGCAGCCATGAATTCTGCCGCATAGTGGCACTTCAAGTAGCCGGTGCGGTAGGCAAGAACGGTGTAGGCTGCAGCATGAGACTTATTGAAACCGTAGTTGGCAAACGGAATCATGATGTCAAAGATTTCGTCGGCATGTTCCTTGGTAAAGCCTTCTTTTACAGCGCCTTCTTCAAACTCAGCCTTCTTACCCATCAGTACTTCAAGCTTTTTCTTACCCATGGCACGGCGCAGCATGTCAGCTCCACCAAGAGAGAAGCCGGCAATACGCTGGGAAACCTGCATGATCTGTTCCTGATATACCATTACTCCGTAAGTTTCCTTCAGAATGCCTTCCAGACAGGGGTCAGGGTATTTTACGGTACTGGGGTCGTTCTTACCGTCTACGAAGGTCTGGATGTAATCCATAGGGCCCGGACGATACAGAGCGTTCATTGCTACCAGGTCGGTAATCTTTTCAGGATGCAGGACGCGCATCCACTTCTGCATACCGGGAGATTCAAACTGGAAAATGGCAACCGTATCACCACGGCAGAACAGTTCGTATGTTTCAGGATCCGTATCCGGTACAGTGCTGACACTGAATTCCGGCGTACCTTCCGGCCGATGCTTGTTGACAATGTCTTCTGCATAGCGGATAAGAGACAGGGTCTTAAGACCCAGGTAGTCAAATTTAACCAGTCCGCAGGGCTCAATAATATCCATGGTGTACTGAACGGCAACTTCACCGGTTTTGTTATCCTTGAAAACCGGTGCCCAGTCCGGCAGCGGCGTTAAACCGATTACCATACCGGATGCATGAAGACCGGTATTGCGGACACAGCCTTCGAGTTTTAATGCCAACTCAAACAGTTTCTGGTATCGCGGATCATCTTTATAAGGAATAAGCTGGCCGCCGTCAGGCATTTTTTCCGTTGGAGGATTAAAACAGTCCTTCAGTTTTGCCTTAGGATTATCAGGAACACACTTTTTCAGCATGTTTACTTCAGCAAGGGGGATTTCAAGAATACGGCCAACGTCGGCAATACAGTTTTTGGGCTTTAAGGTACCAAAGGTTACGATATGGCCAACGTTTTCCGGATGATACAGATCCTGGGTGTGTTTGATGATGTCCTGACGGTAGTCAAAGTCCATATCAACGTCAAAGTCAGGCATGGATACACGTTCAGGATTCAAAAAGCGTTCAAAAATAAGGCCGAATTTAAAAGGATCAATGTCAGTAATACCCATGCAGTAGGCGACAAGGGATCCGGCACCGGAACCACGACCAGGACCAATGGGAATATAGGGCTTGGGACAGTCGTGAACGTTATCCCAGGTAGATTTTGACCAGTTGATGAACTCCCATACAATCAGGAAGTAACCGGAGAAACCCATACTGAAGATAATGCCGATTTCGTACTCAGCACGTTCACGGATTTCAGGAGTGATTTCCGAGTACCGTTTTTTTAAGCCCTCTTCTACAATGTGGCGGACAAAGTCGTTCTGATTTGACTGATAATCGTCGCCATGGGTCTGATACTCTTTTGGCAGCTCAAACCGCGGCAGGGTTCCTTTCAGTTCGGGAGTAGAATACTGATGAATGGTCAGGTCACACATGGATGCAATTTTCAGGGTATTGTCCATGGCTTCCTGAATGTCAGCATCGGTAATGCCGGGAATATTCTTCAGGACGCCGGCCATTTCTTCTTCGGTCTTCATGTACCATTCAGGACCGCCCATGGGTTCAACATCCTTTAAGGGCTTTTTCTGCCCGATGGCAACCAGAGCATTCTGGGCTTCAGCGTCTTCTTTGTTTACATAGTGGATATCATTGGTAAGAACCAGGCCGATGCCAAGATCGTGGGCCAGTTTTACCAGTTTTGGAGCAACTTCAATCTGGTCCTGAAGAAAGTGGTTCTGTACTTCGATGTAATAGTTATCAGGGCCAAAAAGGTCACGGTATTTTTTTGCAACTTCGTAGGCTTCTTCATCGCGGCCGCAGAGCAGCAGCTGGGGAATTTCTCCTGCAATACAGGCAGAACAGCAGATAAGGCCTTCGTGGTATTTTTCAAGAAGCTCCCAGTCTATACGGGGACGGTAGTAGAATCCTTCCTGGAATGCGATGGAAGAAAGCCAGCTCATGTTTTTGTAACCGGTCTGGTTTTTACACAGAAGGATCAGGTGAAAATATTTTGCATGTTTGCCGTTACGGCCGTAGGGTACGGACTCTTTTTCAAGATGGCTGCCATAGGCCATGTAGAACTCTGAACCGACAATAGGATTGATGCCGTTGGCGTGACACAGATGTTCAAAGTTCAGGACACCGAACATGTTGCCGTGGTCCGTTAAGGCCAGGGCCGGCATGTTCAGTTCTTTGGCACGGTGCACCAGATCACGGACCTTGCCGTGACCGTCAAGGAGCGAGTAGTCAGAATGGACGTGCAGATGTACGAATTTTGATTCAGGAACACCTTCGTTATCAATATCTTTAAATTTTTCAAACCAGTCTGCCATACACTCCCCTTAATGAAATCTGCAGGTGAAAAATCGGGAGGTGGGATGGGGGATTTCAAAAACTGTCGAAGCCTGGTTCAATAGTTTCCTTGCCAGGCTTCGTCTGTAGCGACGCTAGCTAGCGGTTTTGGAATTCCTCAGCACACCGGTAGATTTTTCACCTGCAAAATGCTATTTACTCAGCTCTTTCAGCATTTCTGCCATGCCGTCAAGCCAGGTACCTTCTACAGATTCAATCTGGCCGGCATCGGCTTTTGATGCGATGGCTGGGTCAATGGGTACGCGGGCTGCAGTTTTTACGCCGTATTTCTGGGCAATTTCATCGATATGGCTTTTACCGAATACTTCAATTTTCTTTCCGCAATCCGGGCAGCTTACGTAGCTCATGTTTTCAACAAGACCAAGAACCGGAATGTTCATCATGTTGGCCATTTTCATGGCTTTTTCAACAATCATGCCAACCAGTTCCTGTGGGGAAGTCGCAATGACAATACCGTCAACAGGCAGACTCTGGAAAACCGTCAGCGGAACATCGCCGGTTCCCGGAGGCATATCCACAAACAGGTAATCAATATCGCCCCAGATAACGTCAGTCCAGAACTGTTTTACAGCCCCTGCAATAACCGGACCGCGCCATACTACCGGATCACTGTTGTTTTCCAGCAGCAGGTTCAAAGACATAACCTTAATGCCGTTTGAAGTTGCTACCGGATAGATACCAGTCTCATCGCCGCCGGCCTTTTCAGTAAGTCCAAAAGCACAGGGGATAGAAGGACCGGTAATATCGGCGTCCAGAATACCGACGTTATAGCCATGACGGCTCATAAGAACAGCAAGATATGAAGTAACAAATGATTTACCGACACCACCTTTTCCGCTGGCAACAGCAATCACTTTTTTGATATGACTTTTTTCGTGTGGTTTTTCAAGAAAACTCTGTGGTTTTTCACGGCTTGCACAGTTTGAACCGCAGCTTTCGCAGTTATGAGAACATGAATCGCTCATACTATTCTCCTTATCATGCCTCCGCTCACGCAGTTGCACGATTATCACTAAGATAGGGTAAATGTCCGCATAGTATACTCCAATTCTCTGTATATTTGAATAGCAACCATTTCGGGATACTGTGGTATACTTATTGGGTGAGCCTTCAGAAAATACTCAAATTAGCAATAGTATCAACACTTCCGCTTCTGTTTCTCAGTTGTCTGCATGTTAAGCGGAATGGCTGTGTTTCTTTGTATCAGGATTGGTACTGGACTACTGATATTACAAACGAATCATCTTTTACGAAGATTCAGAATTATAAAGAGTTATATCATCTTGACCAGAAACTTGAAGATAAAAAAGGTATTATTTTCTTAATCAATGATTTTGAACTGCCTGAAAATTTTGACTGCTCCAATGCTTCTTTTTATCTTGGGCGTGCACGGCTGGCTGACCGTGTATACCTGAATACAAACTATATTGGAGGTGGCGGCAACTTTCCACCTGACATATTTACTGCTGGATATGGTGCACGCTCGTACCAGATAACAGATAATCTTTTGAAACCGGATCGCGTAAACCGCATCATTGTGGAACTGTATATCGAAGGCCCGGGAGGTATGTATTCTGAACCCTGCATAGGCCCTTCAAAACGCATTGAACAGATCAAAGAACGTGAAAACTTCTATTATTCGCGGATTAATGAGATTTTCAGTTTTTTCATGTTCTTTATTGCGATTTTTTATTTTTTCCAGTTTCTTGCCCGTCCCAATGAGAAAGAAAATCTCTATTATGCCTTAATCAACTTTTTTTCATCTTTCTTTCTTCTGCCATTTTTTATCAGTGAAATTCCCAGCATTGATCAGAATGTCATCAGTCTGTTAAGGTTCAACCAGACCTTTGTGGTCAGTGCAGCGTTAATAACCTGTTATTTTGCAACCAGCTATATCCGCCAGTTCATCCATGAGCCAACAACCGAGAATATCATCATCATACGATTGGCATTGCTTATTGTACCTATTGCAGTTCTTTATTCCATTCCGGACTATTTTACCTATTCCCGGGCACTGTTTTTCTTTTTTGTTTTTGTTGGGATTCAGATTATGTTTGCAGTAGTGCCGGCTGTCGCTGGTATCATAAGTGGAAACGTACAGGCAAAACCACTTTTTATAGCATTTTATCCCGTAACCTTTACTGCTTTTGCGGATATATTTTTCCACGTTATTCTTGGAGACAGTTCGAAACCGATTTTCTCGATTTTTGGCTGGCAGGTTACAACCCTTTCTAATCTGGCAATTCTCAGTTACCGGCTGAATGCATTGCACAATGAAATTGAAAAGCTGAATGTTTCACTGGAAAAAGAAGTACAGGAAAGAACCCGAGAACTCATCAGAACCAATCAACAGTTGGAGATACAGATCAAACGAAATAACGATGACATGGATTATGCGCTTAATATACAACGTAATTTCTTTCCAAAGGAATTGCCATCCTTTGAAAAATGGGAATTGGGTTATCATCTGCAACCGGTAAGTGGAGTGTCTGGTGATTTCTTCGATTTTTTCATAGAAAAAGGTTCGTTGAATGGTCTGGTACTTTTTGACGTTTCAGGTCATGGTCTTGGTGCAGGACTTGTCACTATGCTCTGTAAAAGCATCATCGAAGATAAATTTACCATGACATTACCGCTGGATCTTGTTCTCATGAATATGCACTATGCCATAGTTACCAGAAAAGGTGATATTGAGAATTATCTTGTGGGATCGTTAATACGGATTAATCCGGATGACACTTGTGAAATTACCGGTGCAGGAAACCAGCCTCCTCTTTTGATTCATTCTGTGATACAGGAAACCGAGGAATTGGTTCCCCCAGAAGGAACCTTGCAATATGGGCTTATTGGTTTTTCGGGACTTGACGTAAGCTTTGCCGTAAATACTTTTTCCATGCATCCTGGGGATTTTTTAGTTCTGTACACCGATGGAATTACAGAAGCAACAGATCCTCATGGTATTCCCTTCGGGCGTGAAATGATTAGTAAAGTAGCCAGTCAGGCAGCATTCAACAATCCACAGGCTACAGCACAGGAATTGACCGATGCCATCATCCGGGCATTACACCGCTTTACACTGGATGCACCGTTTGAAGATGACGTCACTATACTAGTGTTAAAACGGCGTAATTAATCAATTATCTGATTTTGAAAATCAAACCAACTACTGCAACAGTACACAGAAGCTGCAGAATCATGAATTTTACCAGAACATGAGTAGGTGACCAACCGTGAGCCTGACGGACATGATCATGAAGCGGGAACCGTACAGTCTGGAAAATCTTGATTTTGCAGAACCGCATCAGCGCTACCTTTAAAAGGCCAAGACCACCATCGACGAAGATAACCGTTGAAGTTGCCAGAATCATGAACGGATTGCCACTAACGATAACAGTAACGGCTATAAAAAAACCAAGGGCACGGCTTCCTGCATCACCCATCAAAACATTGCTTGGGAATGCATTATGCCACAGATATCCCATAAGAACACCGGCAAGGGCAAAGGTAATGATTGCCCATTTTGCACCATCTTCAATATGCGGAACCAACAGATAGGCTGCAATATCTTTATGCCCCAGAATAAAGTAGAAAATTACTCCCATGGTAATAAGGGCAATAAGCACCAGTGTTGATGAAAGTCCGTCGACTCCATCAGTACAGTTGGTAGTATTGATGGAAGCCCAGATAAGGACTGTAGAAATCAGGATATGCAGCCAGGGCCATACCGTTATGGTCTTGGAAACAAAAGGCAGCCAGTAGCTGATAGTACCTTCTTCATCACGAAGCCCATAATACAGGACAAATGCTGCAGCAACAGAAACCAGCAGGTCAAGAAAAGCCTTGCGGTACTCGCCCCAGCTGGTAACACTGCGGTCATCAAGATAACCGGTAAGCATGGTCAACCAGGTAAGGATAAGAATAAGGGTCTGAGTCCAACTGAGAGGAGCAAACAAAAAGCAGATAAGTACAAAAACAGAAACGAATACTACACCGCTTCCCGTTGGCTTACCCTTTGCAAGAGCTGCAGCTGCAGTGAATTCACGGCCGCGGTCATGAGGAAGTTTGCTGTAAAATTTTGGAAGAAGAACACAAGTCAGTAAGAAACCGGTGTACAAAGCAAGGGTGATAAGAACGGTGTACGACTGTAAAAGCCGTGCAGGACCAAAATAAGGGCGAAGTAACGCTGCCAGTCTGTATAACATGATCTGCCTTTATTGCAGGCGGACACTTCGGCAGGCTCAGTGATCCTGAAACTGCCAGTATCCCCCGCAATTACTATTAATGTTTGAAGTGTCTTGTACCTGTGAAAACCATTGCAATGCCGTATTTGTTACAAGCATCAATGGATTCCTGGTCACGGATTGATCCACCAGGCTGTACAATAGCTTTAATACCAAATTCGTGAGCTTTTTCTACACAGTCAGCAAATGGGAAGAATGCATCACTGATTAATACTTCGGCAGTTCCCAGTCCAAGTGCATCAGTTTTTTCTTTTGCACGTGAAAGAGCCTGTTCTGCAGCCCAGATGCGGTTGGTCTGACCACAACCGATACCGTAAGCAGTACGGTTCTTGATTACCAGAATAGCGTTTGATTTTGCAAACATGGCAACGGTCATACCGAATGCCATTTCATCAATCTGTTCCTGGGTTGGTTTTGCTTTAGTAACGATGTCCCATTTTTCAAACAGGTTATTGTCGCGATTCTGAACCAGAAGACCACCGGCAACGGCCATGCATTCCCAGTCATCATCTGCTGCAACTTCTGCAATGACAACGCGCAGGTTCTTTTTGGCAGCAAATACTTCAAGAGCTTCATCAGTAAAGCCTGGAGCAACGATAACTTCAAGGAATGTCTTTACCATTTCTTCGGCAGCTGCTTTATCAACTACTGCAGAACAACCTACGATACCACCAAAGATTGAAACAGGATCGCAGTCATAGGTCTGTTTGTATGATTCAAGAACGGTATTTCCCAGAGATGCACCGCACGGAGTGTTGTGTTTAAGGGCAATGGTAAATACCGATTTTGATGCTTCTCCGAATTCAGCAGTAACAGGAGTTCCCTGAGGAGCGGCCTTGTTGCCGTCAGCGTCTTTACCGGCGATGATACCGTTCCATGCAGAATAATCGGTACCAGATACTGATTTTGCTTCTTTTACAAAGCGGTTGAATGCACACACACCTTTCCATGCAACGTCCAGGTCGCGGATGTTGTTGTAGGAAAGTTCCTTACCCTGCAGCTGTTTCATGCCGGCAAAAGCGCCTTTTTTATCTGCCAGGGTGTACAGAGCTGCTTTCTGATGACCGTTTTCGCCATAGCGCAGTTCCTGAGCTTTAACCAGTGGCATATCGTAGTAGGTTGGGAGTTCTTCTTCCAGCATAAAGCGGCTTACGGCAGCATCGTAGGCAGAAGTGAGGTTGAATACTTTACCGGCAAGCTTACGGCGGAACTCAAAAGGAACATTGCCGGCTTTCAGGCCTTCAATAGTTTCTGCATAGTCAGCAGGATCGGTCAGAACGATAACGTCCTGGAAGTTTTTGGCAGCGGCACGAATCATGGTAGGTCCACCGATATCAATGAATTCTACGGTTTCTTCAAACTTCAGACCGGCCTGAACTTTTTCAAAGAAGGGATACAGGTTTACACAAACCAGATCGATAGGCTGAACACCAAGCTCAGCAATTTTGCTCATGTGTTCTTCATTTGAGCGGATAGCCAGAAGTCCTGCGTGGATAGCAGGATGCAGTGTTTTTACACGGCCGTCCAGACATTCGGGGAAGCCGGTTACGCTTGATACGTCTGTTACCGGAATACCGTTTTCAGTCAGGTAACGTGCGGTTCCACCAGTTGATAAGATTTCCCAATCTGCACTGTGAAGATACTGTGCCAGATCCAAAATGCCGTCTTTTACAAAGACGCTCAAAAGTGCCCTTCGTTTCATTTGTCAAATCTCCATAAGAGTTAATGTGCGTGTGAATGGACTATCACGCAGTAATGGGCACACTATATCAAAAAACCGCAATGTTTGCACGGGTTTTCAAATAAAAAAGCACCCCCATTACGGAGGTGCTCTATCATATCGAAACTGACTGTTATTCAGCAGGTGTTTCTGAATTTTCTGCAGAAACAGGCGCAGTTACCGGTTCAGCAGACTCAGGAACAACCTGAACACCGGCCATTACGTTCTTTTCAGCATCAACAATTTCCTGGAATTCCTTTCCTTCCATGGTTTCAACCTTCTGCAACCGGCTGGCAATATACTCAAGCAGGTCTTTATGCGCAGAAAGCAGTGTCACCACTTTCTCATACCGTTCATCCATCAACCGGGCAATTTCTTCGTCAATCCATTTCTGGGTATCTTCAGAGAACTCACGGGTAAATACCGGTTCTCCACCCGGGTTTCCCAGTACACCCTTTCCTAAAGTCATGTTACGGAACTTGTCGCTCATACCAAAGTCCACAATCATGCGCTTCAGAATGTCTGTGGCACGGGCAATGTCGTTGGAAGCACCGGTACTGATGTCTCCCAGAATAATCTGTTCAGCAGCACGGCCTCCCAGCAGGGTATCTACTTCATTGAGCATATCGTTCCGGGTCTGGAAGTTCTTTTCTTCCTGCTCCCGGTACTGGGTAAAGCCGCCAACGCCGTGACTTCTTGGTACTACGGTAATCTTATTTACCGGCGGATAGTCAGGAGTAAAGGCACCGACCAGTGCATGGCCTGTTTCATGTACGGAAACAAGACGGATTTCCTTTTCATTATCCTTTCTGGTTTTCTTTTTAAGACCGATGCTTACCTTATCAATGGCATCGTTAAAGTCTGCCATGCTTACTTTCTTATGACCATTCCGTACTGCCAGCAGGGCTGCTTCGTTTACCACGTTTGCAAGATCTGCACCGGCAAAACCAGTGGTTCCATGAGCAATACTTACAAAGTCTACGTCATCTTCCAGCTTAACGTTCTTTGCGTGGATGCGCAGAATATCTTCACGTCCCTTTACATCAGGTTTTTCTACCGGTACCTGGCGGTCAAAACGGCCGGGACGCAGCAGAGCCGGGTCAAGAATATCAGCGCGGTTGGTCGCTGCCAGCAGGATAAGGCCGTTTTCGTTGTCAAAACCGTCCATTTCTACCAGCAGCTGGTTCAATGTCTGTTCACGTTCATCGTTACCGCCGCCGAAGCCGTTGACGCGGCTTTTACCCAGGGCATCAATTTCATCAATGAAGACGATACAGGGAGCTTTTTCACGGGCCTGCTTGAACAGGTCACGAACGCGGCTGGCACCAACACCGACAAACATTTCTACAAAGTCAGAGCCTGAAATACGGAAGAATGGAACACCTGCTTCACCGGCAACAGCACGGGCAAGAAGGGTTTTACCGGTTCCCGGAGGTCCTACCAGAAGCACACCTTTAGGAATCTTACCACCGATATCGGTGTACTTTTTAGGGCTTTTCAGGAAGTCTACAACTTCTACCAGTTCTTCCTTGGCTTCATCAACACCGGCAACATCGCTGAAGCGAGTCTTTACTTTTCCCTCTTCAACTGCAGCAGATTTGCTGCCGCCAATACCGAACATGCTGCCGCCAAGGCCACCGCCTCCGCCCATTCTTTTAAAGAGCAGACGCCACATAAGCATGAAGAATGCGATAGGAATAACCCAGTTCAGAACGAATTCCAGCAGGTAATTGCTCTGTTTTACGGTTGCCCTGTATGTAACATGCTTTTCATCAAGTAACTTAAGAAAATCCTCAGTCAGAATGGAAGCACAGCGATATACCTTTTTTCCACCGGCCGAAGAAATCAAACCGGAAATACCACTGGTTGAACTGAAGGCATCCGTATCTGATGCCTGATAATTTCTGTTATACCCATAAAAATACGTATCACTTAACTCTACATAGGTTATTTCACCCTGTTCAACAAGAGTTCTGAAATCAGAGAAAGCGATAACGTCATTGTTTGTTCTGTTTGTAAGAAACAGATTCAATAACGCAGTTATTGCAAAAACAATAAGAAGAATTGCCCAAATAGGAATCTTTGGCTTTTTTCGGTTGTCTTTGTCATTTCCCGGCTCCGGTGAAAGCTTGAAAAAATCAAATGGATCATCGGGCTTTTTATTGTCACTCATATACGTTCCTCAAATTGATATGCTATGAAGATACTAGTTTTTTCTCCAACAGACTACTAAATTTTTGTTATCAAAAGGAAAATCCTAATACTTTATTCTGAATAGCCGAAAAGAGAAGAGATATCCCCTTTGGGGGAAAAGGACGAAATATGGCATATCAGAATCCATACGCTGCCTATCGGGAAACCAGCGTAAAAACTGCAAGTGGCGGGAAACTCATTGTCATGCTGTACGAAGAAGCAGTTCGTCAGCTTGAAAGTGCAGAAAACCTGTTTTCAGAAGGTGATAAACTGCCCCCTGCATCAATTGAAAAATTAAATAAATGTATCGTTAAAACCCAGGAAATCATTACGGAATTGCAGGTTTCTCTGGATATGGATAAAGGAGGAGAAATTGCACAGAATCTGCTTTCTCTCTATACCTTTTTTAATCAGCAGCTGATGCAGGCAAATATCAGCCATGACAGCAGCAAACTGAAATCAGTGCGCACCATGATGACTGAATTGCTTTCTGCATGGAGAACCGCTGCAGAGACCACCAGTACGGGAAATGTTCAGCCAGCCCGGCAGAATATCGACATTTCACTATAAGCAGCATTACACGGAGGAACTATTATATGGCACAGGCAACACTTACTCAGGAAGAAATCAATGAACGAATCGCAATCTTGAAGCGTTTCAAATCTTTGCTGGAAGAACAGCGCAAAAAATTCAATGAATACCTCACTGTTCTTGAAATGCAAAGTTCAGAAATTGAAACCGGTAACGCTGATGCCATTGCAGCACATACTGAACTTGAATCTCAGATTGTATCAAATCTTTCCAGCCTGCAGAAAGTAATAGTTCCGATGGAAGAATTATATAAAGACAAAGTTGCTGTTTTTGACAAAGGTGGTATGTCAGGTATTCCTGTATTAAAGACGGATCTTGCACAGCTGCAGGAAAAGGTTCTTGAACGAAACAAGTTGAATCGTGAACTTCTGGCTGCTCAAATGGCAAAAATTACGGCAACCCGAATATCTTTGAATAATCCTTACCGTAATACCCGCACGGTGTACGCTTCTCAACAGCACACCGGTAATATGATCAGTATTGAAGGATAACCAATCACTGCAAAAACACAGGGCTATTCTGAAAGTTTTGAATACCTTTCAGAATAGCCCTTTTCTTTTTTGTTTGACCGCTCGATTTTTTATCTGGCTATTTTTACTTTTTTACTACGTAAACCCAGTAACAGATATCAGGTTCTGTACTTCGATAGTATGACTGTGTTGCATCAGGCCTGGAAGAAAGCGTTTCCATCATTTGCTGAACCATAGCATCAGTTAACCGGACATCATCATCAAGACAGTTCAACAGGCCTCTTTCTTTAAGTCCAACTCTGGTATGTACCGAAGAATCAGAACATGCAGTCAAAGCTTTTCTTGTATCTGCATAGCTTAACTCCGGATTCTGCCATATTGGATCCATTTCTTCCCTCAGGCAGCTGCCCCAGGTTACATCGTAATACTGCCCTGCATATGAATCAGGACAGGCTGTAAAGAGCAGACAAAGTATCATGATACCAAGTCCGCCAAAAGCATAATTTTTTTTCATAACTGACCTCTCAGAGTCATATTTTGTATTTCTTAAATTATTCTAAATTCACTCTTAAATAATTGCAATAATTTTCTTAAAGTGAAGCTTTGTTGACAACCTGCTTATAATAGTGAAAATAAGTTTATATGAAAGGAACTGTACTAGGTGGCAGTAACAACATCTTTGATGTTGAATGTGATGACGGAGAAGTCCGACGCTGCACGATTAAAGGAAAAAAACTTAAAACTGAACGTGAGTATTATAATCCTCTGGCTCCCGGTGATGTAGTAGAAATTGAACTGACAGACGGCAACGCCGATAAAGCCCAGATAACTGCCCTTGTGCCCCGCCGCAACGAATATGTGCGGTGGAACGTAAAAGGACGACAGCCACAGCTTCTAGCAGCCAATGTGGATTATATTGTCTGTATTACTACTCCGGATGAACCACCATTCCGTCCCCGTTTCATTGACCGCATTCTGGCCCAGGCTGAGTATGCCGGCATTGAGCCCATTATTGTTGCCAACAAGTGCGACGTAGAAGCCGCTGACGATCCTGATTTTGATTTCCGCCTGACGGACTGGGAACGCATAGGATACAAGGTATTCCGCGTTTCTGCTAAAAGCGGAGAAGGCATGGAAGGACTGGCACAGTTCATTGAAGACAAACTTTGCGTGTTAACCGGACAGAGCGGTGTTGGTAAAAGCAGCATCATCAACGTGCTTGATTCCAGCTGTGTTCTCCGTACCGGCAGTTTAAGTGAAAAATATGGCCGGGGAACTCATACCACCACTAAAGGAACCTTACTGCACCTGCATATCAATGAATCGCTTGTTGAAGGCCGTGAAGGACTGACGACATCAATTATCGATACGCCCGGAGTACGCCGTTTTGTATTAGACGATATAGCAGCCGATGATCTGCAGCTGTATTTCAGGGAAATGCGTCCACTGGTAGGAAAATGCACCTTTGGCATGAGTTGCACCCACACCCATGAATCCGGATGCAAAATGCTGGAAGCGGTGTATGCCGGGGTTATCAGCGAAGAACGTTTTGAAAGCTGGCAGCGCATTGGAGAAGAACTCCGCACCGGCAGTTGGGAAGACTGAATGGAAACACAGACATTAGAATTACTTGATTACTTCAGAGTACGTGCTGATATTGCATCCTTCTGCATGAGTGCCGAAGGAAAGGCACTGCTTGAAAAACGACTTCCTTTTACTACTAAAGAACAGGTTACTCTACGGAAAGAAGAAAGCCGTCAGTGGTTTCGGTATATTACGGTAAAAGGCGGCAGTCCGCTGACGGGTTGGGGAGAATGTGGTCCCCTGCTGACAAAGCTGGGCGTTACTGACTATGCCCTTGATGTGGAAAGCATTGCTATTCTTGGCGGATTCTGTAACGCGGCCATGCATACCAAAGAAACTCTGCTTGCACTGGAAAAAGACGAGCATCTGAGTCTGCCCCTGCTGGAGGCCGCCGGCAACCAGCTGCCTGATCTGGAAGCACAGAAGAATACCATATACCGCATCATTGATGAAAGCGGCATGATCAGGGATCTGCCGGAACTACGGGCAATTCGTGCCGAAATCCGCCGTAAACAGAACGAAATTGATGCCATCATCAAAAGTTATACTACTGACAATTCCCTTGCCAGTTCTCTGCAGAGCAATATTCCCGTTCTGCGCGGTGACAGGCAGGTTCTGGCCGTAAAAAGCTCAGCAAAAAGCCGCATTCCCGGCATTGTGCATGAAATGTCCCAGACCGGGCAGACCTGCTTTATTGAGCCGGCTGACCTGGTATTAAAGAATAACGAGTTGGTACAGGAACAGTTCCGGCTGAGTCAGGCAGTGCACAACATCTTAAAGGCACTGACTGCAGAACTAGGAGCCGATAAAGAAAGCCTTGAAACAGCCCTTACCCTCATGAGCCGTCTGGATGCCAGTCTTGCTTCTGCCCGTTGGGGTCTTGCAGTACAGGGAACCTATGCTTTTGACCTTCCAGATACCGAAGGTCAGGTTGCTTCCCCTGATTTTGAATCCCCTATCCTGCTTAAAGCACGACATCCGTTGTTAGGAAGCCGTG
>JAZLJW010000169.1:0-11240 GCA_045597345.1 Treponemataceae bacterium | reverse complement strand
AAAAATCCTGTAACCGCGTTATACTGTGGACATGATGGAAACATTTTTGACTGATTATCTTCCCTGGTTGTGGCTTGCGGTTCTTGTTATCAGCATTATCATTGAAGCCGCCACCCTTGCCTTAACCACTATATGGACCGGAATTGCTGCTTTGCCAATGATTTTTCTTTCTATGCTTCCCATACCATTCAGATGGCAGTTGCTCATCTTTGCTTTACTCACACTTATCCTTGTTCTTTTTACCCGGCCATTTGCGGTTAGCAAGCTTCATGTAGGAAGGAAAAATGACACAAATGTACATGCTCTGGAAGGGCAGAAAGTTCTTGTTCTGAAAGCAGTCAGTGATTTTGAAAAAGGTGAGGCAAAAGCTAAAAATGGGGTTATCTGGACCGTTGTATCAGAATCAGGGGAAGCGATACCCGCACAAACTATCGGTATAGTCAAGCGTGTTGAAGGAAACAGTCTGGTGATTGCACCTTTATCTGCTGATACTAATACATAAAAAACGATACGGAGGAAAAAATGTTTATTCTAATTACGTTACTTGTAATTGTTCTGGTATTGATTATTACAAATATCAGAATTATTCCACAGTCACATGCAGCTGTTATTGAACGACTGGGTGGCTATCATTCAACCTGGCAGGTTGGTATCCACGTTAAGGTTCCATTTATCGACCGGATTGCCAACCGTGTCAGCTTAAAGGAACGTGTTCTGGATTTTCAGCCTCAGCCGGTTATTACAAAAGACAACGTAACAATGATGATTGATACTGTTGTGTATTTCCAGATTACAGACCCAAAACTGTACACCTATGGTGTTGAAGCTCCGGTGAGTGCATTGGAGAACCTGAGTGCCACAACATTGCGTAATATTATCGGTGAACTTGAACTGGACCAAACCTTAACCAGCCGTGATGTAATTAATAACAAAATGCGGAGTATTCTTGATGATGCAACTGATCCGTGGGGGATCAAGGTTAACCGCGTTGAAGTAAAGAACATTATTCCACCGGAAGCTATCAAAGATGCAATGGAAAAACAGATGCGTGCTGAACGGGAACGTCGTGAACAGATTCTTATTGCTGAAGGACAGAAACAAAGTGCCATTCTGGTTGCTGAAGGTAAAAAACAGTCAATGATTCTTGAAGCCGAAGCTGAAAAAGAAGCTGCTATCCAGAAAGCAAAGGGTGAAGCAGAAGCAATTCTTGAAGTTCAGAAAGCAAAGGCTGAAGGACTTCGTATGATTAAAGAAGCTGCCATTGACGAATCGGTAATTAAACTGCGCAGTCTTGAAGCGTTTGAAAAAGCTGCAGACGGACAGGCAACAAAAATTATTATTCCGTCAGAATTGCAAGGCCTGGCAGGATTAGCAACCGGCCTTGCAGAAGTAGTAAAAAAATAAATCAGTAGGAAAGCGGTACTCCAAAGACGTTGTAATAGCGGCTGGTTGCCGCTGTTCCTCTGCTTTCATGCAGCAGCCGGGGGCTTCCGTATGTATCACAGGTGATATTTCGGAATCTTCCGGCTTCTGTTTCCGCAGCAACGGTACCATTTACATATATCCGGTTTTGGTATACTGCAGGCTGTGCTTCTGCACCCAACCAACGGTACCGGTATTGTGCAGTACTGGTATCTTCGTGGCTCACCGTTCCAATAATGGCAAAAGTTACGCCATCATAAATGAATTGTGTCTCATTTCCATTCTGACAGATGGTGGAACGACGTCCTAAGGCATCATAGCTGTAGCTGCAGAAATGTCTTTCCCCAGTAGTTTTATCTTCTGTAGTACATGTCTTTAAGCGGTTTTCGCTGGTGTATGTATATTCCTTTACCGTTGAACCTGAAACTTCGCGAATCACATTTCCTGATTCATCCCAGGTTCGGGATGTAAATAGGGGACACTGCTCCATACCGCTGTACAGTAATTGATCTTTTTCATTGTAGGTATGGACAATGGTTCCATATTCCGTAATTTCTGAAAGTCTGTTGCCTTGTGAATCATATCGGTACTCAATGGATGACAGACAAGGCGTAGAATGAATAACGTTCCCTAATGTCAAATGCGCAGTATTCAATGCCTTTTTCAGGCTTTCCACCAGAGGTAACGGCAGAGGATGCAAGAAACCTTTCACTGTTTTTTTATCACCAGTCCAACCGTTCCTGACAGCCTGCTGACGTATAGTGTCAGCCTGTTCAGCCGTGACGGTAAACAGAATACGGCTGATATAGCCCTGTTCAGTAAATTCATACAGGGTAACTTCTCCCCGATGGTTAGCAGTAGCAATACATCTTCCTGATTCGGTACTGTATACATAAGCCTGACACCAGAGTACTTCTCCCTTGGAATCGGAAACCCACTGTACTACAGTTCTTCCTGATTCATCATATCTGGTCTGGTACCGTGTTCCATCAGTATAGGAGCGGCTTGTTTCCCGGTTACAGTTGTCATAGGTACAGTTGATACTGGTCTTTTGTGTCAGATCCTGTATTCTGGTACAGTTCCCATTGGCGTCATACGTATAGGTCCGTTCACTGAGAGTGGTTTTATTCTGCATCACTTTTTTCCGTATCATTCTGCCTGCAGAATCATATCCATAGGTAATGGTTCTGTCGTTCCTCACATCGTTAACCATGGTCAGCTTTCCACCTGTATCCCAGGTGAACAGCAGTTGTGAATCTGCTGTGGATGCACTGGTAATGTTCCCAAGATCGTTATAGGTAAAATGGGCATCTTTGGGTATTTGTGGCACTGTTCCGGTGAATAACCTGCTGACATCAACAGAAACTCCAGCCCATTCGGCATGCACCAGATTTCCTTTGTCATCCCAGGTCCATTTTTTTTCAATACCGGGATATTCTGTTTCATTCAACAGTTTTCCTGCCGTATTCCAGGTACCTTTCCATCGGATGCCTCCGGGACCTGATTCTTGAATTACATTTCCGTTTATATCGTAGCGAAACGTTGTTTCATAACCGTCTGGTGATACTATGGATGTAAGAAATCCTGGACCGTTATGGGTATACCGGATTGTGTCTCCGGATGGGAGTGTGGTACTTGTCTTTCTCCCCTGGCTGTCAGTGGTATACCGGGTGATGTTTCTATTTCCGTCTGTCACGGCAATAATTTCGCCAAATCCATTGAGTGAATATTCCGTCGTGTATTTTCCTCCTTGAATTCTGGTGACCTGACGGTTATCACTGCTATAGATATATTCTTCAAGAAAGTCTTTCCCTATCTCACGGCGGATAATTCTCCCTCTCTCATCAAAATAATCTGTGGTCAAGGTACTCCCGGATTTGCTTGTTTTGGATGCTCCGTTGCTTTCAGATTCATTTTCTGACAATGGACAAACTTCAAACCGGGTCAGTTCATTGCGCTTTCTTGCACAGTCCATCAGGTATTCCAGAGAAACAGTCTGCCAGCTGGCATCTCCATACAATAATGCCTTGTTTTCTTTTCCGGTAACGCTGAATCGGGTAATCCCGGCCAGGGTAGAATTTTTCCATTCCCACAGCGTTACCAGACTTTGCTCTGTATCGTAGATAATACGCGCAAGAGGCATTCCTTCTGCTGTATACCGGCAGTCTGACAGTACAACATCGTTCAGAGTTTCCCGTATGGGATTGTGCCGTCGGTCGTATTTATACATTGAGTGACGTATTTCCCGGGTCACCGTATCAAGTCGTTCAACAGAAATAATATCTTTCCGGTCATCTACTGAGATGATCGTCTTTAGCCCTGTATCATTTTCTATGGTGACGGTACGGTCGGTGTATTTTCTCCGTTCGGTTTCCTTGCCGTTTATTGCAATGGAAAGGATACGGTTTCTTCCGTCGTAGGTATAACTGGTTGTGGTATCTCCCTTTGTTTCTTTAAGGAGGTTCCCCCACTGATCCCATGAATACGTACGTTTTTCAGACAGTCCGCCGGTGTTGGTTATGGTCATGCTTTGCAGTAATCCGGCAGCATTCCAGGTAAAAAGCTGCGAATGGCCAAGACTGCTGCTGTAGTGAACAATATTTCCCCTGCTGTCTCTCTGAAACTGCTGGATTTCTCCCGTAGTAAGGATCTGTCGGAGTATCTGTCCATATTCATCGTACTGCATAGTTTCACAGCTGCCGTCAGGGTACCGGACTTTACTAAGATCTCCATAGGCGTTGTACTGGAATTGGGTTATACCTTTTGCATCAGATACAGACGTTGGTAATCCTGTCTCACTGAATGTGTAGAGCGTAATTCCCGATTCTGGGCTTTCTTTGCGGATTATGTGTCCTGCAGCATCAAAATAGACTCGTATACTTGTTCCATCATGATTGGTGTAGGTAGACGAACTGTTGCTTGAATCATATGCAAAATGTTCGGAATGACCTTCTTCGTCAATTGTTGCAACAACCCTGAACGTTCCTTCTTTTGTGCGTTCAAGCGTCTGGGTAATAGCGCTGCCGTCAGCTTTCTTTGTTCCGGTCAGTACTCTTTGTCTGTTATACTCATATCGGGTAATAAACTCATCCGCATCTGCAACCTGACAGAGCAGTGTATCAGAGTAGGTATACTGAACCAGTGGATATGACGTCCGGTTACTGGTTATCGCGGTAATATAACCGGCAGCAGTCCACTGTACCTGAAACGATTCTCCGTTGCTGGTACTGATTTCGTCTGGCTGTTGGGTACTCTGACTCCGCGTTATTGAAATCCAGTTGTTGTTCCGGTCTGTTATTTTAATAAGAAATCCCTGCTGGTTGTATACCTGCGCTGTTCCGTCCCGCAGCATACATTCGTATCCTTCCCGTGTTTTTTTCAGAACTGCACCTTTCCCATTGCTCCACTGACCTTCTGACACTTTTTGAAAAAGACAGGGAATGCCGCTGTCAGAAATGAGTACCAGGTTGCCATATCCAATCTGATACCAGTAGTCTGGAGTTCCTGGAAACAGAGTTGCGCTGTTTTCCTGTAATACTGCTTTTTGGGTGCTGAAATCCCGTTCTGCAGAAGCTAATGCTGTTTTTGCTCTGGACAATACCTGCTCTTGAGCGAGTATTGCGGCAATGTCGGACTGGTAGGACTGCAGGGCTGCCGCATAGTCTGACTGCTTTCGGCTGCTGATGGCAGTAAGGGCTGCTGTTTTAGACTTGACTTGTTCCAGTCGCAGCTGTAATGACTGTGCGTTAAACCGTAGGGATGATACTTTTGCCGTTGTTCTGGTACTCATTCCATAAACTGTAGCGGCTGTATTCTGATGTGCGCGCAGTGTACCAGCTACATCGGAATAATAATCACAGCCATAGCTGGCCTTAAACTGTTGTTTTAACCGTGCAGTCTGTGCTTCAATGGTGGTTACCCGATTTCTGTATTGGGCTAGTAGTACGTCTGTATCCGGAGTACCTCCTAATATAATTCTTTGATCCAGGCTGCTGACCCACCCATAGCCGTAACTGCCAGATATGGTGTTATTGGTGTTATAACTCCTGAGGACTGGAAAAAGCAGTGTGTTAGCGGTAACCGTCATATCGGTAATGGATTCAGCATATTCCCCCGTGTAGAGCAGTACAGGATCTCCTGCTGCATCAAGAATCTTCTTCTTTTCAGCTGCTGCCTGTGCTTTCAGGTTTTCAGCCTGTCTTATCTGCGTTCTGTTGGTTGCTTCGGCAAGCATTCTCTCAGCTTCCTGTTCTTTCTGTAACACGTCCATCAGCATCTGACCGTAGGCAGGCGTATCAAGATTCGGAACGGTGTCGTCAAGACTGTCAGCTGCATTCGTTTCATTTTCTGCTTCTTCCAGCTGCTTCCCGGATGTGCTGTTCTCTTCACGGATTTCATTGGCTTCGTCAGATAAATCAGGCATTTCGTCCGAGGAGCCTGAGTTCCCGGGGGAATCGGGTTGGGTTGAGGGCTCAGGAGCAGACGGGGTTTCTGCCGGTGGTTTTGGCGGAATTTCGCAGGGAAGAAGTCCATCGCACCATGCTTTGGCAGGAAATGCTGAGCATAACGTCAAAAGTAAAAGTAAAAAGTAAGTGTGTATCTTTTTCATGTACAGTATATAGACGCTGAAATGAAAAAAAAGAACGTGATTGGGTGTGAAAAGTTAAAAAAAAGGCTTTAGAGAAAATCTCTAAAGCCTTTGCGGAGAACCTGACTTGAACAGGCACAGCTGTTAGGCCACCAGCACCTCAAGCTGGCGTGTCTACCAATTCCACCATCCCCGCGAATTGATGTTTAGAATATATATAATTGCACATTTTTGGTCAAGTAGGTAGAGTGTAGAAAAACGGTTAAAAAGAGGTCTTTTTATGCAGATGACTGGTGTAATTTTCACCTTGTTCACCATATATGCGGTTGTGAATTCCCACTTATCCCTGTTACTTCGAGAAATGGGGTATTCGGCTACATTGGTTGGCGTTCTCATGTCGGTATTTGAAATTGCCGGAGTTGTCGTTCCCCTGATTGTTTGCCCGCTGGTAGAAAAAAAACGGTGGTTTGGCCCATTTCTGCTGCTTACCGCAGTCCTCATGATCTGTATTCCCATTCCAATGCTTTCGGTATGGAATCCCTGGATAACCGGAATTTGTCTTTGTCTGTTTGCCATAGGTTTTAAAGGATCAATTCCTGTTTCTGATACTATGACGAATGCGCTGTTGGGAGCTCATCCTGAAAAATACGGTATGGTGCGGGCTTCAGGGTCTTTCAGTTTTGTTGTCATGAATCTGGTAATGCAGGCATTTTACAATATTGAGCAGGATGGAGTATCTCAGTTGCTGTGGTGGATTATCATCCCGGCCGGATTGTATGCACTGTCTATTCTGGTGGTTCCTCATATTTTTGATGGATCCCGGTTTGTTGCTGCAGAAGAACCTGTTGTTGAAACAGCAGTTGAAAAAAATACCGGCAAAGGCCTCTCTGGCTTTCCTCCTGTGTACTGGGTTGGAATTGCACTGATTTTCTTTGCGTTTTTTGGGCTGGTACCGGCCAGTAGGTTTCTTTCCATGTACATTGTTGAAGAATTACACAGTAATACTACCAGTCTTATGTGGGCCATTTCTGCTGCTGCTGAAGTACCATTCATGTTTTTCAGCTACAAGTTCCTGAAGAAATTCAAAAGTCTGCCAGTCATTGTATTCTGTGTATTCATTAGTGGTATTCGGGTACTTTGTTATGTGGCTGTGCCCAATCTTGCAGGATGTATAATCGGTCAGCTTCTGAATGCATTTACCTATGGACTTTTCCATCCTGCCTGTGTGCTTTTCGCAAGCGAGTATGCTCCGGAAGGAAAAAAAGTACTCAGTATGTCTTTGTATTCGATTTTTGCTGTCGGGCTGGCGTATATTCTGGGAAATACTATTGGTGGTATAGTTATCGACCACTATGGATATCAGACCTTGTTTTTCAGTTTTGGGCTGATTCCATTAGTGGCCGTTGCCGTGTATTTTGCAACACGGCGGTTATTCAAGCATTAATTTGCAGCAAAGCCTGCAAATGCTGGTTCGTCTTCTGGTCCTGTAACAATGTACCAGAAGGTGTCGCCGTTAACGTAGTATTTGTTGAATGCATCGATGATGCCATTCTCAGTTACTGCGCGGATTTTGGAAAGAGTAGTGGTGTAGTTCAATGGATCGTTATAATTTACAATACCACTGATGATTCTGGATGCTACGCCGCTATTAGTTACCTGGCTTTCAAAAGAACTGTTGATCAGAGCGTTTTTGAATCCTTCAAGGCGTTCTGCCAGTGGTACAAGAATGTATTCACCGTTTTGATCTCTGTCACTGATAACATTTCCCTTTGCCAGAATGTTTTTTGCTTCCTGAATATCATCGTAAATATTCTCATAGTCAGATGCACGGTAGACATACATAAGACCGAAAGGAGCCTTGCTTAATCCCATGGAACTCATGCCAATGGAGTAGCAGTCGCCGTGTTTTTCGCGTACAACATTGAACAGAATTTCAGAGAAAGCGCTTGAAGCAATTGCATAATTCCAGTAATCAGGGTTATCAACTGCGGGTAATTCAAAAATCTCTGCCATGAAGGCAGTTCCGTTTGATGACGGATGGGTTTCAAGCAGTACTTCAGGAATTCCAGCGGGAAGGGTAACAGGTGCAACAGTAACAGGAGTAAATCCTTTTGCAGGAATTGAACCCATTGCCTGTTCAATGGCAGCTAAGAAACCTGCTTCATCAAAGTTACCTACGGCAACAACAGCCAGACGGTCAGCATTCTTGATTTTATCAAAGTTTTCTTTAACAGCGTCCAAAGTGATGAAATTCATTGATTCTTCGGTAAGACCAACATCGGTATCCAGTGCGGTTCCTGCATACATGGTCTGCAAACTGCGGTACTGCATCAAAGACCAGGGGTCATTCATGCGCTGCTGGTAAGCGGTTGCCATGTCTGTCATTACCAGTTCATACTGTTCTTCTGACATAGCTGGATTCATAAAGCAGTCAAGATATATGGGGAGAAGATCGTCCAGATAATAGTCGATGCAGCTCATGCTGTAAGTGCTGTACAAACGGTCTGAATCAACACCGGTAGAAAATGAGTAGGCGTATGACAGGTACTGCAGGGTATCAAAGTCATACTGGTTTGAACCACGTGCCATAAGACTCATGGTAGCCTGTTCAAGACCGGCATATTTTGAAGGCTGAGATGCAGCTCCACCTTTTACCAGAATGGAAACAGACTGAATACGGTTTGCATCATTCTGCAGGATGTATACAGGAATACCATTGGTAAGAGTATAGGTATGCAGATCTGCATCTGCTTTAACTGCAGCTCCGGTACTTTTTGTAGTAGCACAGCCTGCAAGGCCAAGTACTGCGCAAAGTACCAGAAAAAGGGTAAAAATACGGTTTACGTTTTTCATAAGTTATCTTCCTTTTCTCGGTGTACTATTTCCACCAGAACGCATTGTCTGCAGAAATCAGTTCAAAACCAAGAGCGTCGAAGTCTTTTTTCTGAGCTTCGTATACTGCTGGGTTTACCAATACGATAGTCAGTGGGTTTTTATCAAGCAGGTAGGTGGTTGCAAAATCAGCAATATCCTGTCCGGTAGCGGCTTTTACACGGTCTGAATAGGTAAAGTAGTAGTCACTTGAAGTGGCAGCCCACCAGAAACGCAGAGAAGAAAGAAGACCTTTAGCAGTTTCGGCATTAAGAATTTCACCGTCTTCGATGGAGCGTTTTGCGTTGGCAAAATCTTCTTCAGTGAACTGTTCAGGATTGTTAGCCAGTGGGGTAACAATTTCTTCTGCAATTACCTGCTGAAAATCTTTTGCGCGCTGAGCCATACTGATAGAAGGCTGCAGCATTATACCAGTAAAGTTAATCATACCGGTTTCACGCTGAGTGTAGTATGAACCACTGACATATCCTGCGTTAGGAATCATGAATTCTTCATTGCCAACCAGAGTTGCAGCAAAACTACCGGCAGGGTTTCCGATAATGGTTCCCCAAAGATCTGCTGCATAGGTGCTGTCAGGGTCGAGGGCAGTATCGGGACCGCGATACATAACGTTAACCTGAGCAATGTATTCAGGCAGCTGGTCATAGGGCATTACAGCAAAACGTGGAGAGAGGAATGGTTCAGGATCCTGGTATTCACGTTCGCCAGCCCATGGGTCAGCAGCACGTTTCCAGTCGCCGAAAATTCTGTCAGCCAGTTTCTTTACATCTGCGTGGTTAACATCACCACCAATGAACAGTGCAGCGTTGTTTGGAACGTAGAATCTGTTCTTGATATCCATGATTTTTTCAATGGTACAGGTTCTAACCAGTTCAGGAGTTCCACCTGGATCAAGACGTTCAGGATATCGGGGGAACATCATGTTTGATCTGGCTGAATACATAATCTGTGAAGGATCGTTTAAGTCACCTTCAATTTCAGAAAGAACTACCAGTTTTTCGTTTTCCAGTTCTGAAGGATCCATCAGAGGGTCACGGATTGCGGCAGACCAGAATCTCATGCCATCTTCAAGACGGTCAGAAGGAACGGTGAAGAAGTAGTTGACATATTCAGCACCAGTTGTTCCGTTCCAGGAAGCACAACCTAAGTCATTGATTGCACGCTGAACAGAAGCAGCAGTAGGGTACAGACTGTTACCCTTGAACATCATGTGTTCATACAGATGGAACAGACCTGCTGTTTCAGTGGTCTGTCCAATACCACCGCCACGAACAGCAATTTCAATGTAAGCAAGAGGTGCAGAGCTGTTTTCCATTACGAACAGTTCAAGACCATTATCAAGGGTGTAATGATACAGACCCTTAACAGCAGTTTCTTGAGCTGAAAGTGGCAGTGCAATGCTGAAAATCAGCAGCAGCGCCAGTACCAAGCGAAACTTTTTCATTTTTTTGTTTCTCCTTAATAGAGCTGCCGTGGTAGCGGCAGCACAACATTTATCAAAAATGAGTGTACATTTTCTTGCTTTTTAAGGCAATTATCGATAAAATTTTTTCCATTATGTTAGCAGTATTCGTAAATTGTTTTACCGTAATCGTTGGTGGCCTTCTTGGCTGTCTTCTTACAAAAAAAATCACCCCCAGCTTTTCAGACATCGTGCAGACCGCAGCGGGAATTGTTACCCTTGTAATGGGTCTGCAGATGGCTTTTTCCTACGACAGTATCATCTGTCTGGTATTGTGTCTTATTCTTGGCGGCCTTTTGGGCGAATGGATTGATATCGATGGGGCAATACTCAAACTGGGAGTACTGCTGGAGAAAATATTCAATAAAAACCCTGTCGGGGAGACCGTCAACGAAAGTCAAAGCGGTGAACAGACGGAGGGTAGCGGTCAGAAAAACTTCGCATTTGCTTTTCTTAATGCGTCAGTTCTTTTTTGTGTAGGTGCCATGGCAATCCTTGGTTCATTCAAAGCCGGTATTGACCACGACTATACAATCATTTTTACCAAATCTGTTCTTGACGGCTTTATGGCTATCGTATTTGCCGGAACCATGGGGGCAGGAACTATTTTTTCTGCTCTTTCAATATTTGTATATCAGGGACTGCTCACCATATTGGGGCAGTTCATTGCGCCTTTTGTATCAGATTTACTTCTTACAGAATTAACAGCCTGCGGTGGTGCCATGATCTGCATGATCGGGCTCAATCTTTTGGGGCTGAAAAAAATAAAAACAGCCAATTATCTTCCCGGATTACTTCTTGTGGTTGTGTACGTGCTTGCCAGTCAGAAGTTCGGCTTCTGATTTTCATATGAAAACACTGCCTTCCTTCCCGTAT
>JAZLJW010000168.1:0-23233 GCA_045597345.1 Treponemataceae bacterium | reverse complement strand
TAAAATGTCTTGAGCTTTTTTCTAAAAACATCGATAAGCTTTTCATCATCAATAGCGTTCAAAAGTGGCTTGTCGTATTCGTCGACAAGAACAACCGCTTGAAGTCCCGTTTTTGCATGAGCTTTTTTTAATAAATCGCTGAATCTGTCAGCAAAAGTCTTTGCTCCGTTAAATCCATACCTTTCTTCATAATCAGAAAGTTTCTTATCCAAAGAATCACAAAACCTTTCTTCATTTGTAAAATCACCAACATTAAAATCAAAATACAAAACCGGATACTTTTTCCATTCTGTTTCTATCTTTGAGATTGCAAGCCCTTCAAAAAGATCTTTGCGTCCTTCAAAATAGCTTTTCAAAGTAGAAAGAAAAAGCGATTTCCCGAAACGGCGCGGACGGCTTAAAAAATATGGTTTTCCGATGCTCGTTAAATTTTGGATAAATTGAGTTTTATCAACATATATACAATTTTTTGTTATGAGCTCTTCAAATGTCTGAATACCGATTGGTAGGTTCCGTCTTTCTGTCATAACCATAGTATAGCAGAATTTATAATTGGTTATAATAAATAAAATGCAAAATCGGGAAAATTTCCAAATGACGTTTAGATATTTCGCACTATAATTATCATAATAAAATTGGCTCTGTCAGTAAAAGAAAACAGATTAAAAGGGATTCCTGTAAGTAATTTGCAGGGCGGTTCCCATGCGGAGCAGTAATGACTCCGCTTAAGGCACTAAGTGAGCGAGTTTTTTTCACAAACCATCAGAGCTTCTCACCGTGGTTGGTGGCCGGGAACGTGAACGCCCTGTTTTTTTTATGGAGAAAACAATGTCACAGACAATTGATAGCATCATGTATTCTGACGACCTGACAACAGTAGAAGGC
Source organism: Treponemataceae bacterium (assembly GCA_045597345.1). Taxonomy (GTDB): domain Bacteria; phylum Spirochaetota; class Spirochaetia; order Treponematales; family Treponemataceae; genus Treponema_I. The sequence goes on along the minus strand of JAZLJW010000168.1, from coordinate 22,348 downwards.
GTTGAAAACAAAGAAATCACAACAGCCGTTATCAAAGAAGGTGTAACAACGATTGGAGAAAGGGCGTTCGAGGGTTGTACAAACTTGCAGAGCGTTGCCATTCCCGAAGGTGTAACAACGATTGGAGAAAGGGCGTTCAGGTATTGTACAAACTTGCAGAGCGTAGTCATTCCCGAAGGTGTAACAACTATTGGAAAATATGCGTTCTATGGTTGTAAAAACTTGCAGAATGTTGCCATTCCAGAAGGTGTAACAGAAATTGGATGGGGTGTGTTCTATGGTTGTGAAAACTTGCAGAGCGTTGCCATTCCAGAAGGTGTAACAACTATTGGAAAAAATGCGTTCTATGGTTGTGAAAACTTGCAGAGCGTTGCCATTCCAGATAGCGTAACAACTATTGGAAAAAATGCGTTCTATGGTTGTAAAAACTTGCAGAGCGTTGCCATTCCCGAAGGAGTAACAGAGATTGGAGAAAAGGCGTTCTCTTTTTGTGAAAACTTGCAGAATGTTGTAATTCCATCAAGTGTAACAACGATTGGAGAATATGCGTTCTATGGTTGTAAAAACTTGCAGAACGTAACAATTCCAGAAAGTGTAACTGAGATTGGATATGAGGCGTTCAAAGATTGTAAAATCGAAAACTATGAACATACACTTTTCAAAATAAAAAATGGATGTTTCCTTTCAAATGATGAAAAGACAGTTTTGTATTGGACAAATGTTTCCAAGCAAGAAATTGTAATTCCCGAAGGTGTAACAGAGATTGGATCAGATGCGTTCTATCATTGTAAAAACTTGCAGAATGTTGTCATTCCAGATAGCGTTACAACTATTGGAGAAAGAGCGTTCGAAGGTTGTGAAAATCTCAAAGAAGTTCATTTTGGTGGAAATATTGAAAAATTGACTGGACAGATTTTTGATGGTTGTCCAGATGTTGAACTGTATGCTCCAGAAAGATCTTTGACAGAAAAAGCAATAAAAAAGAATGCAAAACTAAAAAAACTGTACAAAAAACTGGAACAGGCAAAACAGGCAAAAATCAAACAAATAAAAGCAGTTAGAACACAAGGACTTCTTCTTGCATATTGTGAAGGCATTGGAAAAGAGCAGAAAATCGAAAAAGTCGGGAAAAATATCGAAGTTACGATTTTTACAAAAGAATTGTCTTCTGAAAACAAGCCAAAATACGCAAAAATTACAGTTCCAGAAAAAACTGCTCTGAAAAAGCTTTCAGAAATTCAAACTGCTTTTGATGAAGTCCGTTCTGAAGGCGAAAACGTTACCGTTGAAAATTTGGTCAAAACTCTCAAAAAGAATGTCGAATCTTTTGAATGGGAAATCTACAACGATAAAGAAGATAAAACTATGTAGCTTGCAAAAGTCTTGAAATATGGAGCAGATAAATACAGACAAGGGGACTAAAATGAATTGTATTAAATGTGGAATCGAATTACCGGAAACTGCAAAGTTCTGCTTATCCTGCGGACAAAAACAGGGAAATGCCCAAAGCTTTTATAACTGGCTGGCCTTTATCAGCTACAGCCATAAAGATGCTGAGCCCGCTAAATATCTTGAATCAGAACTGAAAAAATATAAACTACCGCTGATTATTGAGCAGAATAACCCGGAATTAAAGAAACTGCGTTTTGATCAGATTTTTCGTGATGAGAACAATTTTGGAAATGGTGCGTTAGAGGATCAGATCCAGTTTGGATTACAGAACTCTAAATTCCTTATTGCTATCTGTTCCCCAAATTACGCAAAAGCCAACAACGAAGGAATCAACTGGTGTGACGAAGAAATTAAACAGTTCCTTGCGTACCACAATAACGACGATTCATTGATAATCCCAATTATTATTGACGGTGTTCCACACAGCCAGAACGAATGCTTTCCACCGTCACTCCTGAATCTTAAATCTGATGATGGTAAGACTAAAGAAGCTCTGGGGATTGCCGGAACAGCCCTTAAAACACTGCTGGTAGATGGTCAGGAAAAAGAAACTATTTCTGCGGCAGAAAAACAGGCAAAGGATGAAGTTTTTGATGCCCTTAAGGCACGGCTTTTAGGTCTGAATTACGGAGCCTATAAAAATTATGCCCATCAGGAAAAATATTTTTCTGATTATGCAGATGTAAATGGCATTCCTGTTGGTATTGGGGAACTTACCGAAGAAGTCTGGAAGCACACAAAGCATTACAAATTCATCTATCGGGAAGATTTACTTGATGAAGTACGATATGAAAACGGTAACGGGGCAGTAATTATTCATAGTGATTCAGAAGAGAAGGACCGGATTATTGATTCGGTTTTCTTCTACGATGAAAAAGGCAGTCTTCTTAAAATTGAAGAACGTGATATACATGGAAATGTATCCAGAGTAGTTGAATTCAAAAAGAATTTCTGTGTTATGAATTTTACTGATACAGAAGATGATTCCAAGAACATGGATGCCGATTTTTCTCTTTCTGGTCTTGATGATGGTGGCTCCTTCAAACAGAAATCAGAAGTAAAAAGTGTCCGTCTTGTCAGGGATGAAAAAGGCTTCATTACAAAAAAAAGCTATCATAAATATCACAATGAAATATATCCTGTTTGTGACAGTGCCGGAATTTATGGTATTGAATATAAAAATGATGAAAATGGCCGGGTACAGTGTTTCTGGTATTTGAATGCAGCAGGGGAGCATGTAAGTGCAAAAGATGGCGTTGCAGGAAGAATCTACGAATACAACAGAAAAGGAAACAGAATAAGGGATTCTTTTGTTGATATGCAGGGGAATCCCACAGTAAATGGGAAAGGTTATTCCAGCATACAGTATACCTACGATGACTATGGAAATACTGTAAAAGCTGAATATTTTGATATCCATAATCAACCGGTAATCAACAAAAATGGCTTTCATGTTTATTGTATTGAGTATGATGACTCCGGAAACAGCAGCAGGATGTCATTTTATGGATTACAGAATGAACCAGTGCTTTCAAAAAAGGGATTTGCATCTTTTTCCAGTACATTTGATGATAAAGGAAATACCATCAGGCAAACCTATTCAGGCTTGAATAATGAACCGGTACTTTGTGCAGAAGGTTATGCATCAGTGGTTCAGGCATACGATTCAAGAAACTATATGATTCAGCAGGATTATTTAGGACGTTCTGATGAACCGGTTCTGACCAAAAAAGATGGAGTTGCAACGGTAAAACAGGTTTATGATGAAAAGGGATATAGACTTGAAGGTAGTTTTTTTGGGGTAGATGGAAAGCCTGTCTGCGACAGAAACGGGTATGCAAAAATGTGTTTCAAGATGGATAAAAATGGTAATCCTCTTGAAATATCTGTTTTTGGTACTGAGGGACAGCCGGTATTAGCCAGAACGGGTACATCTACCGTACGGATTACTTATGATGATTATGGAAACCCAATTGAACGGCGATATTACGGTACTGACGATGAACTTCGGTCAGATAAGCATGGCTGTGCCATTATTCGTTCAGTATATGATTCCCGCGGACGGCTGCTGCAGATAAGTTATTATGGAACTGACGGTCAGCGGACGCTGTATGAAAACAGTTATGCCATAGAAAACAGAGTGTATGATGAACAGGGAAATATCATTGAACGTTCATATTATGGAGTTAAAGAAGAGCCGGTTCTGAATAAAGAAGGACAGCACATTGTCCGGTGTAAGTATGACAAAGCGGGAAACAGAACAGAATTAACCAATTTTGGTATTCATGATGAATCTATCATCAATGTGAATGGGTATTTTAAAGAAACTGGCGAATACGATGAGTATGGAAACCTTCTGGGATGTTCATATTTAGGATTACAAGGTGAATTAGTAACAGAAAAACAATCTGGTTTTTCCCATAATGAGTTTACATATAAACGTGGACTGATTGTTGAGAACCGGCAATATGGAACTGACGGAAAGTTACTGCTGAATTCTAAATCAGGTTTTGCACGGTGTGTTACCGTATATGACGATTATGACCAGGTCATTGAAATGCAGTATTATGGATTCAATAATGAACCGGTACTGACAGCAAACGGCCATAAATTAAAAAAAGTGTATGACGCCCGTGGCAATCTCATTGAAACTTCGTTCTGGGGAGTTTCCGGTGAACCGGTATGCGGCAGCAGTGGGTATGCAAAAGTCTGCAGGAAATATGACAACCGTGATAATGAAATAGAACGGACTTTCTACGATGCTGACGGAAATCTGCGCAGCACATTTGCCAAAGAGACAACGGCATATAATGATCAGAATATGATTGTCGATCTGGCGCATTACAATGCAGATGGATCCTATGCCGTTGTAGATGGATATTGCAGATTTTCACGGAAATATAACTCTTCCGGTAAATTAGTAAGGGAAGCCATTTATCTGGATAATAATGTCATCAGGGAAACTGGTTACGATGATGAAGGCAATAAGTGTGAAACAAAAAAAACTTCGTCAGAGGGTATAGTCCTGCTGGAACGTTTCAACAAAGCCGGCAAAAAAACAGAAGAAGCACAATTTGATGCCAAAAATGCACCTTTGGCAGATGAAAACGGCTATTCACACTATTTCTTCACGTATTATGAAGATGACATAACCTTAAAATCGGTAAAAAGATGTTATCCAGATGGAGATTATAACGTTTCTTTGTATGACAAATCGCGTAATGTAACGGAACTGGCATATTTTCATGAAGACGGTTCATTACGGATGAGTAAAAATTTTGCAAAGAAATGTTCTCAATACGATGAAAGAGGAAATCTGCTCGTTGTTACATATTACGGAGAAGATGGCCAAAAGATGCTGTATCGAAATTATGCAAGTAACCGTTCTACGTATGATGAAAGAAACAATTGTATTGAGTATGCATTCTTTGGTTTGAATGATGAACCGGTGTTGAATATGGCAAACCGTCATAAGTGGATTGCGACCTATGATGAGCGGAATAATAAGATAACAGAAGCATCATATGGCGTTCAGGGAGAACCGGTTCTTCAGAAAGATGGCTATTTCCGATGGGAGAAGGTCTATGATGAAAACAATCAGTGTATACTGACCATCTACTACGATACTGAGAATAATGAAATCAAACGGGAAGAAAACCATCCGGAAGAAAAATAAACAGGCAGGTGAAGTATGATATACATTTTGGGATTGGCAGATATAGTACTGGCAGTGTTAATTGCTAAAAACAGGCGGAATATTGCTGCTGTATTAAAATATGTAGCAGTTTTTGATGTAATTAGTCTTGCCCTTATGATGGAACTTGTATCCGGCGAGAACGTTGTGATAAATACTTTTGCTGCGCTGCAGGTAGGTACGCTTAACTCTGATTTCAGTGATGTTCTGAATGCAGTACAGGACAAAACACTGTTCTTTAAGATTCTGTATTACCTGCTCGTAATTCTGTGCCCCATCCTGTGCGGTGGATTCATACTCAGCTTTTTTGACAGCATCATTCAGGGACTGTTCTTAAAATCCATCCGGAAACGCCGTGACAATTACTATTTTTCCGAACTGAATGACCATTCGCTTATGCTGGCAGAAAGTATCTGTGAGAACAACCCAAAAGCACTGATTGTTTTTTTCAATTACGATGGGAATGAGGACTTAAAAGAAGAAGCAATTAAAAACAACTTCATCGTGGTGAATACCGAACTGGAAAATATCGTATTCAAATCCAGCAGACAGATTTCGTATTTCTTCATCAATGAAAAACAGTCTGAAAATGTTCCAGCAGGCTTGAAACTGCTTGAACTTTGCAAGAACAGCAAGGAACTTCAGTCTTTCAGCAACATGAAAATGTACATTTTTTCAGATGAAACTGACAGCGAAGATATTTTGAACTCAACAGACAAAAAGGGCTTTCTGGTATATCTGCTGAATAAAAACGAGGTTATCGTTAATAATCTCATTTTTACCAAACCTTTCTACAAAAACATGGGAAATTCCCATGAAATTTCTATTCTGGTTGCTGGTTCCAATACCATTGCACGTGAAATAGTCCGCAGTGCAGTCTGGGCCTGTCAGTTCGGTAGTGAATACAAGTTCTCGGTAACAGTGATTGATGAACATGCTTCAAAGTTACAGACACAGCTTCAGTATGAATGTCCTGAATATTTCAATCCGAAATGGCATTATCAGCTGGCTTTTTATGATGCAGCAATACAGTCGCCGGAGTTTGAAAAGGTTCTTCTGGGACATTGTGTAAACACTACATATGCAGCGGTATGTGTTGATGATGATTCGCTGGCTATTCAGACAGCACTGTATCTGCGGAGATTTTTTATCAGAACCGATTCTGAATATAAGAAAGAGCCTTTTATTACCGTTCAAATCAGAAGCAGGGAAAAGTATATTGCTGCCACAGAGCTTACGGCCGTCAATAAAGAGAAAATTTCGCTGAAAGGGTGGGATATTTATTCGCCCAAATCAGAAAACTACAACATTGTTCCCTTTGGTTGTGATGATGAAATTTACTGCTATGAAAATATCGTTCACAATACAACGCTTAATCTTGCTCTTAATTGTCATACTGCTTACCAGTATATGTTTGGCGATGGAACACCGATTGCTTCAGAGAAATTAACGGAAAGTTTCAATTACAATGAGATCGATAAAAAATCCAACCGCGCAAATGGCATTCATCTTAAATATAAGCTTCATCTGCTTGGATATGATTTAATAGACTACTCAGAAGCAACTGAAGAGGAGATTGGAGCAGCTGAGGCCGTACTGGCAGAAATAAAGAAAAAACTTTCTGATGATGTTCTGATGGATTATCTTGGTCGGGTTGAACATGACCGGTGGACAGCCTTTCAGTCATCGCAAGGGTGGCGGAGTGTTCCTGTTGAGGATGCAAGAAGATACTCGGCCAACACCGGCAGCCATAAACACCTGAAAGCCAAACTTCATCCCTGTATCTGTACCTATGAAGAGCTGGATGAAATAATCAAGATTTTTGATCCGCACCTTAAGGAATATGATGTTGAATTTGTAAAAAAGATGACCGAGATTCTGGGGCTTGAGCCAGGTTCATGCAATATAACCGACATCAGGTTTATCTGTAAGCCTGTAGAGAAGTAGTCCAAACCTGACAGTCCCTTTTGATGGAACAACGATCCGGCTGTTACATCAGATGCTGGACAGAAGAGCGCAGTAAGTTCAGGAACTGGTCTTTCTGGATGGCTGGAACCTGAACTCCGGTCAGTTCCACGTTGTCCCGCTGGATGGTGTACAATTCTTCAGCTTTTTCCAGGGCCATGGTCATAACCCGTTCGCTAAGAGGGAGTCGGGAGCCAAGCAGAATATTCTCAAGTTCCCGATTTCTGATGACAATTGAACTGCACCAGCAGATACGGATATCCGTCAGCGTGCTCTTGGAAATATCTGCCAGGAATGTAAAAAAGGCGCTGTTTTCCTTAATTTCATGTGGACTGCCTAATCGTCTGAAAACCGCAACTTCCCAATCATCAGTTGGAACTCTGACTCTGGAAATAAAGCTGCTTTCGGGCAGGTACGAAAACTGGGATAATGGCAACCAGGAAGCTTCCTGTGGTGTATGAACTTCAATCTGAGCATCAAGTGCCAGTAATGGGGAATACAATGTTGGTCGTATCTGGTATATGTTGGTACTGCAGATATTACCCCCGATGGTAGCCGCATTACGTATAAACGGGGTTCCTATGGTATCAATGGCATCGTACAGAACCCCAGGAAGATTGTTCCGGCCAAGCTTTAAAATGCTGTTCAATGTAACGGCGCAGCCAAAATCGATATACCGTTCGTGTTTGTCAATATTCTGCAATTCCTTTACGTTTCCCAGAATCATGCTTAAAGGTGGAAGATCCTGAGCTGTCGTAGCACCTCCAAATACACCGATAAGTGGAAGTGCCTTTAAGTGATAAAATACATCAGCAGTAGTTTTTGCGTAGTAGGAAATGGTATTGTTTTTCTCCATAGTGGTATACCTGGCTTTATGTTTGTTTGAAATCGGTCTATCGTGAAGCTCTGCCGCTGTCTTTCCGGATTTCAGCCTTAGAAAGACGTACCCGCCGCATGGTTGCTGCATAGAGGATACCATTAAGCAGTGTATTTGTCTCTGTGCAATGACAACCCAATGTGCTGATATATTTCAGTATGTCTTCTTTTTGCGGACGAGGGGTTTCATGAATTAAATCCCAGGTTGCAAAATACTTACTGGCGTTGCAGAATCCGCATAGCTGCACTTTTGCCTGTTCAAAGCCGTTTTTTATATCCAGAAAATCCTCAGTTTCCTGAAATCGTTCCAGAGTCATGACTTTCTTGCCTTGAACAGCGGCAACCGGCAAGAGGCATGACGGAACCGGTTTATCGTTAACCAGTACGGCACAGGTACCGCAAATGCCATGATTGCAGGCACATTTTACTGAGGTCAATCCCCGATGCCGTAATACATCAAAAAGGTGTTCTTCTGGTGAAGCATCGATAATACAATTTTCGTCATTAAGCTGTAATGATATCTGCATTTTCCTGAATCATCCTGTATAAGGTATCGTCGGTTACCGGCAGTGTCGTAATTTGCCGTCCTAATGCCTGAGATAGTGCATTGGCAAACGCTGCCGGAAGTATACTGTACATAACCTGACCAATTTGCTTTGGCTCAGTATTGCTTTCCAGAAGGGTGATATGAATGTCATTGCTCTGTATTGGCCGGTGGGTTATCAGATTCCTTAGTATTTCATGACACGCGTGAAGAATAGAGGACTCTGCGGCAGCCTTATTCAGAACAGAACCAATATCAAGGGCAATCCAAATATTTCTGATATTTACCTCATAGGCAAGACTGTCAATTTCCAGTTCAACTACACAGGTTCCCCAGGATACTGAATAATAGGGAGATCCGCTGAAGGTATCGCGCTTCCAGACGGTATTTTTCTGTTTGGTTAATGCTTTTTTCACGGATAGGGGAAGCGGATCTTTAGACCGTTGCCGCTGTATTGCGGTACAGCATTTTTTGATCAGCTGGGTCTGGATACTGATATTTCCCTTAGCTGTTTCAGGAAGTTCCAGTTCATCAGAAAGTGCGTAGTCCGGGTCAAAAGAAATCTTTGATTCGTTGATGTTCAATTCCTGAGAAATCAGTTTTTTCCAGATAGCAGTAATGGACCGTGAAGGCTCCCGGGCATGAATAGTTACACTTTCATTTTCTTCAAGGGTAAGTTCCAGCTTTTGTTTAAGGGTGCCGAATGCGGAACCATAGTAGCCATGACCTTCAAATGAGTTTGCCATGCCAATACCCCGTACGGGATCAGGATGTAAGGCACAGTCTTTTGTTAAGGGAACTGTATTGTATGCTGCATACCGCCGGTAAAAACAGCTGGTCTCAGTAATTTTTTCAAAAAGAGGAACAATGACTGTTGTATCAATGGAAATGGGATGCACCATGCGGGGCCGGTTTGCAGTAAATTCGTGGTTTCTGCCTGCATTAAAGAAATTTCGCAGATGTATGTCAAAAGGATTTTGCTGGGTTGCCAGTGCAATTTCCTGAAACAGCGCTTCCAGTGCAAAAAAAGCCAGCGAGTCTGCTCCCTGCATACTGGCTGCCGTAGGTGCTGTATCGGTTTTGACTGCCTGGACAATAACCTGTTGTGCCAATGGTTTACAGGCTCCCAGTGCCGCAATGGCAAGACGGTCAATCAATTGGGAAACAAAGGGGCTGCCAGAGCCCACTTCAACCATGATGCGGGTTTTTATTGATGCAATAGTGCCATCTTCCAGAAATGCTGCATGATGAATGATCGATACCTGTGGTGAATGCTCAATATACTTGCGCTGTTCCGCAGGCGTCATGGTCAGTTTCACCGGTTTTTGGGTACATTGGGCCGCAACGGCAGCCTGACAGCAAAGCAGGGTGTTATACCACACTGCATTAGTTGCACCGGCTCCACAGATAGTTCTGTTTATTTTTATGTCATCACTTTTATGTCCGGTCACTGCACTGGCATTCTGTCGCAGGTGGCTTGCCCATTGGGTAGGGGTATAAAAAGTAACCGTACGGCTGGTGCCCGTTACCAGTGCTCCAGAAAGTTCACCACAGGTTGGACAGTAAATGCGGTTGGCATAACTGTTTGCCAGATGGAATGGTGCTTCTTCAAAATAGTCATCTACAGGACCTGCTTCTACAACCCGCTGATAAATTACCGGCCCTTCTGGCTCTGGAAATGGCGGTTCATCGTATTTCTGAAGTAATGCTTCTTCAGGTATGCCGTCTCCTAAAATATCATCATCCAGATAGTCTCCGTCATCACCATCATCACCATGATTCTCGTCATCACCATCTGCTTCATCAAAATCGTCGGTATCTGAGTCATCTGGCTGGTCTTGATGAGTGTCATGAACCTCAGAATTCATGTCATGGTTTTCGGCCTCTCCGTCTGGTGTGCTGATAGTGCTGTCTGTATTCTCACTGTCAGCATCTGCTTCAATGATGGAAGATTCATCTACCGGTATTTCCTTCTCAGTAAGTTCATCTGTCGGCAGTTCTTCGTATTGTATATGAATATTATCAAGATAGTCCTGTACCAGCTGTTCATTTGGACCTACCAGAATACCGATGGGGTCACCCGGATAGGACACGACTTCTGCAAAAACAGGTATGGTTGTGTCTTCAGTGGTAATCAGGTTCTGTCCTTTAATGTCTTTTGCCGTAAATGCTACGTATTCCTTAGGAACAATGCCATCAAGGTATAATCCGGTTACTTTTCTTCCTGTTTCTTCACTGCGGATTAATGCTCCGTAAAGCATGTCATCAGTCTGAATATCGGTATAGAACACCTGGGTAGAGTCAGTTTTCAGTATCCGTGAACGTCGTTTAGCGGCCATAATGTTCCTTTCCGACTGCAAGAACCGTATCAACAACTTTCTGTACCTGTTCTTCTGACATACCGGGCCACAGTGGAATACTTACCGTAGCCTGATACTGTTTCTCTGCGTTGGGAAACTGCTCGGGAGTAAAGCCGTAACGGTTTTTTATGTAGGTAAAGTGGTAATGGGGAATAAAGTGCATGCTGATGCCAAGCCCACGGTCCTGCAGTTCCTGGGCAAACTGGTTCCGGTCAATAGTCAGTTTTTCTTCCCTGATTCTTAACAGGTATAAATGCCAGGCATTTCCTTCTCCATCGGGGGGAAGCTGCAGAAAGTCTGCATCTTTAAATGCAGCGTTATACCGGTCAACAACGGCTTTCCGCTGCCGGTAAAAATCCTGTGCCCGTTTCAGCTGTACTCGTCCTATGGCGGCAAGTACGTCAGGCAGGTTGAACTTAAAGCCTTCATCAATTACATCGTACTGCCAGCTGGCCTTTGTGCTGGTGTACCGGTCCCATACGGTGCGGTCAATGCCGTGGAGGCGCATGGTGGTCATACGTTTTGCCAGATTTTCATCTTTGGTAATGACCATGCCGCCTTCGCCGGTGGTCATGGTTTTTGTGGCATAAAAGCTGAAAACACCGGCATCGCCAAAGGTTCCTGCATGACCTTTTTCTGTCTGGGCTGGAAACGCATGAGCGCAGTCTTCTATAACGCGTACGTTGTACCGGCGGGCAATGTCACAAATTTCTTCCATGTTGCAAAGATTACCGGCAATATGCACCGGAACAACAGCCCGTATGGTAGGATCTGCCTGTAAGGCAGCTTCTATGGCTTTGGGGCTGATATTGTACGTATCAGGTTCGATATCCGCATAGGCAATTTCTGCTCCCAGATGGCGGGCACTTGTTGCTGTTGATATAAACGTGTACGGCGTGGTCAGGATTTTTGTGCCGGCTGTAACGCCACAGGCTTCCATGGCAAGTATCAGCCCAGAGGTATTACTGTTTACGGCAAGGCTGAATGGACTTCCAGTATATTGAGACCATTCCTGTTCAAAGGCTGCAGCTTCTTTTCCGGTAGTAAGCCAGCCGCTTTTCATAATGCGGAGCACGGCTTCTTCTTCCGCAGCTCCCAACTGGGGTTTGAAAAAAGGTACAAAATCAGTGTTCTGTTCAGTTGCCATCAGTGAGCCTCATTACTTCTCAGAAAATAATCATAGCTGGGAACTGCTTCCCGTAACAGTGCAATAAGTTTTTCCTTGTTGCGGTAGTCTTCGTTCAGTGGGGTGCAGCTGTTGTAACTGCAGTTTGCTGTTGCCGGAAGACACACCGCAGCCAGTTTCTGCAGCAGCTGTTCAAGAGCAGCACCTGTCAGCACATTGTTCGGCGTAGTAAGCTGCATAATCTTGGGATACTCGGTGGGCATGGGGTTCTCTTCTTTAATCCACAATGGTTCATCAATGCGTTCTCCCGGACGGACTCCGCTGAACTGAATCTGGATGTCCCGATACGGTTCCATGCCGCTGAATCTGATGCATTGCTCTGCCAGTTCCAGAATCTTAATAGGTTCTCCCATATCCAGCAGATAGGTACGGCCGTTTTTTCCGACTCCTCCGGTTTTCAATACCAGAGAACATGCTTCCGGTATGGTCATGAAGTAGCGCTGCATATTTTTGTCAGTAACGGTCAACGGTCCGCCTGTTTTAATCTGGTTCATGAAAATATTGAGTACGGAACCACGGGAACCAATGACGTTTCCAAAACGGACAAACATAAATGCCCGCTCCGGGTCCGTGTTCTTTGCCGCTGCATCGATAATCAGCTTTTCAGAAAGCATTTTAGAAACACCATAGACACAAACCGGCTCTACTGCCTTGTCGGTGGAAATCAGAACAAACCGTGAAACACCGGCTTCTGTGGCGGCATCAATCAGGTTTTTCGTACCGAATACGTTGTTCTCTACAACGGCAACCGGGTTTTCTTCCATAAGCGGCACATGTTTATAGGCTGCACAATGGAATACAACATCTGCCTTAAGACGTTTCAGAATGTAGCGCATATAGTCGCGGTCTTTAATATCACCGATAACCGGCACGATAGTTGCTTTTTCGCCAACGCCTTCCTTCTGCAGAATACGCAGTTCCCGGTCAATCTGCCAGATGCTGTTTTCTCCGTGGCCGAAAAGGTACAGCCGTTCAGCACCGCCACTGAGCAGTTGCCGGGCAAGTTCACTGCCGATACTTCCGCCGGCGCCGGTAATAAGAACCCGCTTACCCCTAAGGTATGCAAGACTTTCCTTCAAATTGATGGTAATAGGTGTTCTTCCCAGAATATCCAGCGGATCAATTTCTCTTGCCTGAATCAGGTGGGCATTTCCTTCAATTACCTGACTGATAGCCGGCAGAATACGGATGTGGGTAAATCCACAACGGCTCAGAATATCGTATATTTCTTTAATGCGCTCGTTGGGAGCTGAGGGCATGGCAATAATCGCTTCATCAGCATCGCTGTGCCGCAAAAATGAAATGAAATGATTTATAGGACCTAAAACAGGCACTCCATCAATTTCTTTTCCTATGATTTCCGGATTATCGTCTATAAAGGCCGCTACCTGACCAAATATCTTTTTTCGTTTTATTTCTTCTGCAATCATCTGCCCGGCAAATCCGGCACCGATAATGTACAGTGATTTTTCTGATGGTAATCCCATATAAATCTCCCACTAATAGTATATCACAATCGTAAAGAAAAAATCCTAAACCGCCTCTTTCAATTCACCGAAAATCAAAAAGACGTAGAATGTCCAGAAAAGGAAACGATATGAATAAACGGTTTATTGCAGTGATACTTGTACTTTTGGTATTTGCACCGGCATGTTTTGCTGCATCCATTAACATCATTGTCTGTCAGGAAGAAAGTTCTTCAGAAGTAGTTCTTCCTATCCGCAGAATCAGTGAGGAAATGGAATCGGTCATTATTGAAACGTTGTTTGATGATGGTCATATCGTAACAAACGAGAAGCTGGTAAACGCTGAAAACCGCGAAGCAGGTATTCGGAATGGTCTCTTGTCTGCTCGTGAAAGCTATATGGACTATTTTGTTGTTATTGAAACCCGGTATACGGGAAACAGTGTAGAGACGCCAAATAAGGTAAGTCTTGATGTTATTGAAAATGTAGAAATAACCATTCGAAATGTCCGGACGGATGCGGAGGTGTATCACATGGTGCTGACGCCAGAAGTTAAGGCTAAAGAAAGTGGTACTCAAGGTATTGTCCGGTTCGGGAAAGAAATTGCCCGGAAAATTGGAATGGAAAGTAGGGGATAGTATGATGAAACGGTTGAGCTCATTGCTTTTTGCATCACTGCTGTGTTTCTCTCTCTTTGCGGCATCTGGAAAGCCATCTCTGGACGGCCGCGCGGTAGTAGCTGATATTGGAGAACTTCCAATCGGTTTGTTTGCCAAATCAGCTGCATTTCTGCCTGGTGATACAGTTGTTGTAACAAACCCATCAACTCACATCAGCATAGAAGTTATGATTTTTGGTGGATTTGATTCCAGTGAAGGTATTGCCATTATCCTTTCACCAGAAGCTGCCCGGGAATTGTATATTTCAAAGGGTAGTGATGTTATTGTCCAGGTTACAAAAAAAACTGATGCCTGGTCTGAAAATACCATATTAAGTAAAACTGTCGAGTCATATGCTCCGGACGAAGATCCTGACAGAAATCAGGAAATCATGATTGGTGATATTGAAGAACCGGTATTTGAAAAACCCGGAGTTGTGGTAGAAGATGTTGTGTTCTATGTAGAAGAACCCATCCTTCCACCAGAAGAATTTGTTGAAGTTCCTGTTGAAGAAGAAATTCCTGAAGAGGTGGTTGTTGAAGAAGTAGTTCGTGAAGAAGTGATTCCAGAAGAAATCCCTGAAGAAATTACTCCAGCAGAACGTACGCCGTTAATCAGCCGCCAGTACCGTGAACAGGAGGCTGAAGTAGCAGAAAAATCTGAAGACGAGAGTGAAACTGTAGAGGAAATTACTGCAGACGAAGAGAAGTGGGCATTGATTTCTGATAGTACTGATAATGAAGATTCTGTCGAAGAAGAAGAACTTGTAGAAGAAGAAATTGAAGAAGAACTTGAAGAAGATTCTGCAACTTTGGAAGATGAAGAAATCATCTGCGAAGAAGAACCTGCCTATATTCCTGAAGCAACAGAGGAAGCTGAAGAATCAGATGAATTTCCAGATTTCATCTTTGCATCCGGTGAAGAAGAATCTCTGGAAGAATCAGAAATTACTGAAGAAACAGAAATTACTGAAGACATAGAACTTCCCGAAGACACAGAAATTACGGAAGACACAGAATCACTGTGCGGTAGCGACCCAGACTCACTGAGCGATAGCGAAGTGGCCGACGATTCAGAAGAAGAATACATCGTAGAAACTGAAGTAATCCTTATCCCCACTGAATTCTATCCACCTGTTGCAGATACTGTTACAGAAGTACTGTTTGAAACTGCCTCTGAAGATGCTATGGTTGAAACAACTGACGAGCTGGATGAAGAAGCTGAAGAAATCATCGATGAGAGTGACAGTCTGGCTGATGAACCAGATATCGTCATTATCATAGAAGATGAAGAAGTAATTGCAGAACCGGAACTGCCGGCAATTACGGTCGTTTCACAGAATGAATTGCCTAAGGGATATTATGTTCAGATTCTTACAGCAAGTAAGATGACCACCGTAGAAGATACAGTGGATATGTACGGTAAGAATTATCCTATGCAGTTTGCAGAAAGTGCCCGTGGCGGCATTCAGGTTCTTATCGGACCGCTTACTCCAGACGAATATGCCATTATTCAGGCACGATTCAGAAGTTACGGCTACAAAGACTGCTTTGTGCGAAACATTAAGTAATCTGAGGTAATTCAGTTTACGCACCATAGAAGGCTGCCCGATAACCGGACAGCCTTTTTTTTGTAAAGACATACACAGCGTTCTTTTTACAAGAGTAATGCGGTATACTACAGTATATTTGTTTACGAGGCCTTATATGACTGCGGAAGAACGTATTGCTGAATTGTCTGAAAATCAATGGGACTGTTCAACAGAAGAATTGCTTACTCTAGAAAAAGAAACCCATAATGCTCATGTACAGTTTATCCTTGGGTACCGGTATTATCACGGCGAAAACGCTGAACAGAATTACGAAAAATCCTTTTACTGGTATGAAAAATCTGCAACACAGGGTGATTTTGGCTCACAGCATAATCTTGCCGTGCAGTACTACGCCGGACTGGGAACCGAGCAGAGTTATGAAAAAGCCTTTGAATGGTTTTCAAAAGCGGCTGAAACAGGTGTACCACAATCCATGCACTATCTTGGAGAACTCTATTTCAACGGTAATGGAGTTTCTTTAGACTATCAGAAAGCTGCCGAATGGTATACAAAAGCTTCAGATGCAGGATATGCGGAGGCACAGAATACATTGGCGTATTTGTATGAAGTAGGTAGAGGAGTGCCGCATGATGCAGCTAAGGCTTTTGAACTGTATACATTGGCTGCAGAACAAGGTTTTGCTTCAGCATGGTGTAATCTGGGGCAGATGTATGAAGAAGGTGAGTGTGTTCCTAAGGACTATAAAAAAGCATACGAGTTGTACACTAAAGCGGCCGAAAACGGAGTCGATTATGCCATGCACTGCATTGGGGTCCTCTATTATGAAGGGTTGGGTGTACCGCAAGACTATACCATGGCTGCAGAAGGGCTTCATAAGGCGTATATGAATCATCCTACTTTGCTCACTGGTTCCCTGTTGAATGAAATGAAAGAAAAGGGGCTGGCTCCTGAATTTTTCAGCAAACAGACCATTGAATATAAAAAGTAAATAAAAAAGGCTACGTCAGAGGAGTGTTTGACGTAGCCCTATAGTATGCAGGTACTGAAGTGGGAGTCAGCCTGCAATTACTGCTTTTGCAAAATCTGCAGCTGCTGCCAGATCCTTTTCGTTAGGACGGTTGGTGTGGATGGCAGTGAATTTCCCTTTACAGTGGAATTCTTTTTCCAGCATTTTAACACCATTGGCATCTGCAATTTTCTTTACCTGTGGATAGGTAGAAGTGAGAAGAGCTGTAGTACTGAAGTTGGCAATGGCGCCAATTTTATCAGCGTTGGCTTTAATAAAGTCCTGAATTGCAGTATCTACACCAGCTGCGTATACGGCACTGCCTAAGAACAGTACATCTACTTTTTCAGTAAGTGGAGTAGCAGTTGTTTCTGCAGTAGTTCCTACAGCAGCAGCTACAGCATCTGCTACTTTTTTTGTGTTTCCGGTACGTGAAAAATATCTTACTGCGCAAGTCATTACAGAATCTCCTTGATTTTTGCTGCTACTACACCCAGATCTGCGGTTGGTTCAAAACGTTCCACAATTTCGCCATTGCGGTTAATCAGGAATTTGGTAAAGTTCCATTTAATGTTTCCGTTATTGCGGAAGTCTTTGTCCATACCTTCTACGATAGGGTTCAGAACAGCTTCAGATTCACCTTCAAATCCGGCAAATGTGGTGTTTTCGGTAAGCCACTTATACAGTGGAGCAGCGTTAGGGCCGTTTACATCAATTTTTGAGAACTGGGGGAAAGTAATCTTGTAACGGCGGGTGCAGAATTCAGAGATTTCCTGATCTGAACCAGGAGCCTGATCACCAAATTGATTGCATGGGAAGTCAAGAATTTCAAGACCTTCGCTCTGCAGTTCGTTGTACATGGTCTGAAGCACATTGTACTGAGGAGTAAAACCGCAGCCAGTAGCGGTGTTAACGATTAAAAGAACTTTTCCCTTGTACTGGGAAAGTGCCAGATCAGTTCCATCCTGTTTTTTTGCAGTGAAATCAAATGCGTTCATAGTAACTCTCCTTTGAAGTTCTGCTTTCGCGGTAGCTTCGATGTAAGTATTGCTTACAATTAGATAGTACACAATTAAATTATAAAAAGCAAGCCCTTTTAAAATTTTTTTTTTCATCGCCCTTTTTTTATGATTTCAGGACTTCATTCAGGCTGCCGGTGCGGTATCCCTGCAAATCTAGGGTAACATACTGAAAACCTGCTTCTTTCAGATGGGTATAAATCAGTTCCCTGTCACGCATAAAAGCAGAAAGTGAACCACCTTCTGCATATGAAAGCATGTCTGCCAGTTCAATACGGGCCAGGTTTCCGTGTTTTCGTACCCGACAACCGTTGAACCCCATGCTGTGCATGTACTCTTCTGCTTTTTCAATCTGCTGCAGTGCTTCCGGTGTAATCCGGTCGCCGTAAGGAATACGGCTTGCAAGGCATGCGGCACTGGGTTTATTCCACAGCGGCAGTTCCAGCTCTTTTGAAAGGCGGCGGATATCGTCTTTGGTGAACCCGGCCTTCCGAAGGGGGCTTTCTACCTGCAGTTCAGCAATTGCTTTAAGACCGGGACGGTAATCGCCCTCATCATCCACATTGCTGCCTTCTGCCAGATATGCCATACCTGCTGCCTCTGCCGCTGCCTTCAGTGTGGTAAAGATATGTTTTTTACAGTGATAACACCTGTCCGGTGGATTTACTGCAAATTCTGGTACCGTAAATACGTCTACATCAACATATTGGTGCGGTATGCCATATCTGCTGCAAAAATCATCCACGTCCTGATGATCTGCGTGAGTAAGCAGGCTGCTGTTTACCGTAAGGGCAATCATCCTGTCACCCAGAACTTCATGGGCAGTGTAGGCAAGGAGGGCAGAATCAATGCCGCCACTAAATGCTACTGCAACACTGCCATACGAAGTTAAAAGTTCATCAAGGGAAGCTGA
The DNA here is from genome assembly GCA_045597345.1 of Treponemataceae bacterium. Taxonomy (GTDB): domain Bacteria; phylum Spirochaetota; class Spirochaetia; order Treponematales; family Treponemataceae; genus Treponema_I. Next base: position 3,656 of record JAZLJW010000168.1, on the reverse strand, counting down.
TTTTTCACTGAGCATACGAATCCTTTTCTGCAAACTTTACTGCTGTCTGGTATATTTTCTGGTAACTGGTACCACTGGTGCGGGCAAGAGAAGCCACACTTTCGTGTTCCGGGTAATTTCGTATTGTGCCATCAGGTAATGTAACCTGCTTGATATCCGCATTTCCCCAAGGTGTTGCTACGGTAAGTTCCCTGCGTTCCAGCCGGGTCCGCTCCATTTTGCACCGTCTGATGCCAATGGTTGTGGTGTGCTTAAAAATCAGGTTTTCCATTTTGATACGGTCAGCATCAGTGCAGATAACCTGCAAGAGGTATGCCGGCCGGTTTTTCTTCATAAAGCAGGGAATAAAAGACACATCACGGGCGCCTTCTGCCATAAGCCGTTCCATTACAAAACCCATGGCTTCCGGTGTGGTATCATCAATGTTTGATTCCAGTTTCCAGATAAAGTCTTCATGATCAGCAGCCATGCTTCCGGCATCCTGTTTCAAAACCATACAGCGGAGCATATTTGGCCGCTCGTACTGGCGTTTTCCTGCTCCAAAACCGATTTTCTGTATGTTCATTACTGCCGGCAGGGTAAAATCTGTAGCAACGGCTGCCAGAAAAGCAGCTCCGGTAGGGGTGATGAATTCTCCCTGATCGTGCCCGATGGTAAGCGGCAGATTATAGGCCGATACGATATTCAGCACGGCAGGAACAGGGATACTCAGAATTCCGTGCTGGCAGCGGATGGTACCGGTTCCTTCATACAATGGTGAAACGTACACTTTTTCAGGCGAAAGAGTATCAAAGCAGACTGCCAGCGAAATGATGTCTACAATACTGTCTATGGCGCCAACTTCATGAAAATGAACCTGATCTATTGGTTTTCCGTGAGCTTTGGCTTCTGATTCAGCAAGGATTTCAAAGATTTTTTTAGCCAGATTCCGGGCACCTTCAGTCATGGTGGTGCCGTCTATGATGGCGTACACATCAGAAAGATTCCGGTGCTCATGATGATGATTATGGGGATGTTCATGGTCATGATGATGGTCGTGGTCGTGATGCCCGTGACTGTGGTCATGTTCATGGTCGTGGTGGTGTTCGTGCTCATGATGATGGTCATGGCTGTGGTCGTGGTCGTCATGCTGTTCATGAAGATGTCCGAACAGATATTCCATATCGTGATCGTGGTTATCCTGTTCAAGGACAACATCAAAATCACAGCAGTCCAGGGCAGACTTTGTTACCCGGCTGATTTTTGTAGTAAACCCTTTTACAGGAACAGTTGCCAGAACCTGTTCAAGAACTGTCTGGTCAGCACCGGCATCAAGCAGGGCTGCAACAGCCATATCTCCGGAAATACCGGAGTTGCATTCAAAATAAAGATTCAAATTTCCCTCACTTTTCCGAATTGAGCAAGGCGGTTAATCTGAGTTGCAAGGTATCCTGCTCCATATCCGTTATCAATGTTTACTGTTGAAACACCATTGGCGCAGCTGTTAAGCATGGTAAGAAGAGCAGAAAGGCCATGAAAACTGGCTCCATATCCTACGCTGGTAGGAACGGCAATAACAGGCACACTTACAAGACCGCCTATTACGGTTGCAAGAGCACCTTCCATACCGGCAATGGCCACAACGCAGTTGGCGCTGTTCAGGTCATCAACCCGTGAAAGTATACGATGAATACCGGCAACACCCATATCATACAGGCGTGTCACTTTTGTACCAAAAAATTCAGCAGTAAGGGAAGCTTCTTCGGCTACCTTTATGTCTGCGGTTCCGGCAGTACAAATGCACACATTGCCTTCCAACGGGCGTGGATTCTTCTGAATCTGAAGAATGCCAGATACTTCATCGTATTTTACGTCAGGCAGTACTGCCTTAACGGCATCTGCCTGTTCCTGAGAAGCCCGGGTACCCAGTACTTCTCCATTTTTCTCATACAGCTTAACAAATATATCTGCAAGAAATTCTGTCCGTTTTCCACTGCAGAATACTACTTCGCTAAAGCCGGTACGTTTTTTCCGGTCAAAATCCAGATTGGCAAAATCCATACCCTCAGTATAGCCTATTGAGAAAAAAAAATTTTGTTATATTTATGAAATATGGCAATTTTTTTTCATTTTGCAAGTAATAACTGATATATGAAAAGAAAAATACTGTATGTTTGTGCCGCAGTAACTTCCGTGTTACTGCTCATGTCGTGTTATCATTCACAATCACCTGTGCTGAACGTTTCAGCGGTTCCTTCGGATTCACCACCTGTGGAGAAAAAACAATGGACGTTGATGATCTATATGGCTGCAGATAATGATCTGGATCAGGCCGCTGTGGAAGATTTCAAGGAAATTGAAAACGCAGTGCCTGATGATCAGGTTTCAATTCTGGTATTAGCAGACAGATTTGGCCCGGATGGGGCAAAGTTGTATTCCATGTGTCCGGCTGTCGAACTGGAATGCCCGGAACTGGAACTGCAGCCAGGCAGCACCGTTGAATTAAATATGGCATCTCCGCTGGTGTTATCGTCTTTTATTCAGTTTTGTAAAGAAAATTACCCTGCAGAACATTATGGCCTGGTACTGTGGGGGCATGGAACCGGAGTAAGATGTGCAACTTCCAGAAGTGTCGCTGTCGATGATACTTCGGGAACTGTCATGCCAATGACCGGTCTTGAAAGGGCAGTTTCTTCGCAGGAGATTGATGTCCTTGGTTTTGACACTTGTTTTGGTACAACATTGGAACAATTATATCAATTGCAGTCGACGGCAGCATATCTGGTAGGAAGTCCTGGCTTAACCTCAGTCAGCGGCTGGGATTATACACGGTTGTGTAATGCTGTTTCAGGTACTCCTCAACAGGTTGCTGAAGCAATGGTTGCATCCTGTAATCAAAGTGGTACGACAGCGTATGTATGTGAAAAACTTCCGGCTGTATTTTCTGCTTTTGAATCTTTTGCTGAATCACTTGCTTCCCTTATCACTGATGAAGAATACCGCAGTCAGTGCATGAATCGGCTGCTTTCTCTGGTTCAACAGCACACAACGGGAGAATATCCTGCAGATACCTATTTGGATGTGTATAGCCTTGCTTCCTGTTTTGCAGAAACTGATGTAATTTCTGCTTTGGATGATTGTGCAGCAGCCTTTTCAGGAAGTTTTCCGGGGTGCAGCGTATTTTTTACTACTGTTTCATCATTGAACGTGGCAGTTCCTCAACATCCTGCACTCTACATAAAAAATAGTGGTGTTCCTGATCAGTGTGATTTTGTAAAAATTACCAAAGGGTGGTGCCCTACCCGAAATCATGAGGAAAAAAGCTTTCTTGACCGTCTGTTTTACTCAGCGTGGTAAGGGTTATAAAAATACATCCATGTGCGACCGCTGCCGCGGGAGCCTTAGTGGTAAGGGTTATAAAAATACATCCGTGTATTTTTATAACCTGCATCTTGCTTCGCAAGCTGCGATATCGCACATCCATGTGCGACCGCTGCCGCGGGAGCTTTAACGGAGGGGTGATAAAAAAAGCTGCCTGTGAAGTGCACCCCAGAAATTGGACACTTTAACTAGGCTGATTTTAAGGACTGATTCCTAAACTGTATAGGGGTCAGTCCTTTTAATTTTACCTTGATTCTTTTTTCATTGTACCAGGACAAGTATTCAATCAATTCACT
>JAZLJW010000167.1:0-45265 GCA_045597345.1 Treponemataceae bacterium | reverse complement strand
CACCATAATAGGTGGACTGACCTTCGCTGCTTTCTATACATTTAAGAACATTCTGATTGAAGTCCCGGGCTGACTGATAACCCATCGACTTCAGACGCTCGTTCATTGCTGCAGTCTCAACAATAATCGGCACGTTTCGTCCTGGCTTTACCGGAATTTCAAGAAGCGGAATGTTTACTCCCAAAACTTCCATGGTTTTCTGGTCAGTGCCCAGACGGTCATAAATTTTGTTGGTATCCCATTCTTCCAGTTTTACTACCAGCTGAACTTCTTTCTGTTCACGAATGGCACCAACACCATACAACTGCTCAACGTTAATAATCCCCAGACCGCGGATTTCCATATGGTGACTGATTATCTTGTTTGCACCACGGCCAAGAACGCTGTTACCGTTAACACAGCGCAATTCTACAATATCATCTGCAACAAGGCGATGACCACGTTCTATCAGCTCAAGAGCTGTTTCACTTTTACCAACACCGGAATCCCCGATAAGGATGATGCCGACACCAAATACCTCTACCAAAACACCATGAATCGTTTTTTTAGGTGCAAAGATATTTGAAAAAACACGAAGCAACCGGGTAGAAAACTCAGTTGATTCAAGATCAGTTGATAAAATTACGCATCCTGCTTCTTCGGCAATTTCTGCAACTGCCGCAGGTACAGACAGTCCGTGTGTAAATACACAGCAGGGAATTTCATACGAAAACAGCGTTCTGATGGTTTCAAGGTTATTCTCCCCAACAAGCTTGTTGAGGTAGGCAACTTCACCACGACCGAACACCTGCACACGCTGATAGGCAAAAGATTCAAAGAATCCTGACAATGCAAGACCCGGCCGGTTCAGATCAGGGATGGTAATTTTGCGGACAAGGCCTCTGCGGCCATAGGCACATTTCAGGTTCAGAGAGTTGTGCTCTTTTAAGTCCATATCAAGAAGATCAAGAACGGTAAAGTCTTTTTCAGCCATAGCCCTTTAAATATACACAGTCTGAATTGTTTTCGCAATGAAAAAAAAGGGGCTGCTCATGGCCAGCCCCTCTATCTCAGTTATTTCTGGATTTTATCCTTTTCCTTCTTGATCTTGTTATCCAGCATATCCATCATCTTGTTGAGACAGGCTGCAAAATCGTAGTCGTCGTTTTCAACATGAGCCTGAGAGCCCCATTTAAAATGGACTGTTGTGTCAAAATAATATTTCTTATCTTCCTTTACCTTTACCGCACAGGTAAGAATAAGGTCTTCTGCATATTTAATGCGCTCAAGTTTTTTATTGATGAGATCTGTCTGATCCTGATCAAGCATAAACCCTACTGCGTTAATTGTTGTTTCCATACATTATGCCTCCTTAAAGCTTTTTTGTAACAACGGTGACCAGCACCCTTTCTTCTAACATACTATGAGGTTGCCAGGAAGGCAAAGAAAAACCGTTTTTTTCTGGAAAACGGTATATCTTCTTAAAAAAAGTAAATCTTGCTATACTGGCGCCCATGAAAAAAGCTCGTAAAGAGGGTACTTTACCGGTTTCCTGGTATACTCTGGCACAAACTTTGTACATTTCCGCCCGCCTTTTTGGTCAGAATGCTCTTTTTATTGTAGGACAGGCCTGCGCATTCGGGCTGTTTTTTTCTCTGTTTCCTGTTCTGTTTCTTGTATTGAGCATCGTCCTGCATCTTCTGCACGGCTACATTCCTGTGGTAGAAGGTTTGTATTCCTATGTTTCTACCTTTCTTTCCTGGGAACAGTACTCTTCAACGGTTAATGCCGTTATGTCGGTAAACACCATCGGTCTGCCTGAAATTATCGCAGGTATTGTAATTTTCTGGTTTGCCCGGCGCCTGTTTCTGAGCCTTATGCGCGGATACGGCAACATTTTTCATACCCAGGCTCAAAGAACATATATTTCTTTCAGTATGTGGGGATTTGCCGGTGAAGCCCTGTTTATTATTCTGTGCATTATTCTTCTGGTGGCATTGATAACAGTCCGCTCTCTGGCAGGGGTAATACATATTACTCATCTGCTGCCTGAAGTTGCCGTATGGTTTGAATCCTGGCTGTACCCGCTGATTATCAACCTGATACCGCGGTTTCTCCTGTGTCTGCTTATTATGTGGTCATACCGGTATGCACCGGGAACGAAACCTTCAACAAAGCTGTGTTTCTGGTCAGCAGTAACAACGTCTGTGGTTTTCTGGATTTTCCAGCTGTTTTTCGGTCTGTTCGTGGATTTAAGCCGGTATAATCTGGTATACGGAGTGGTTGCGAACGTTATCGTAATCATGCTTGAAATTGTCACCTTCTTCAACATATACTTTTTCATGGTTCAGTACATTTTCGTATATCAGTTCTTTAAGGAACTGCTTATTGCGGAACTGTACCTGCTTTCAGATGCTGATACCCACGGCAAAATCAATGAATTACGCAGAAAACTGTTTCAGTACGATAAATGGCTTACTACCATAAAGCAGGCTGTTGAAGTGCCGGCCCGACAGGAAGTCTTTTTGAACGGTGAAGAAGACAGCAGTTGTGTGTACTATATTGCCCGGGGAACAGTGGTGCTTGAATCTTCCAATGGCATCAGGACAGAACAGGAAAAGGGCTCATTTTTTGGCGAAGTGTCTGCCATTCTGGAGCGCCCCCGCGAAATGACGGTTATTGCAAAAGATGATGTTACGCTGATCCGTATAGAACGATCCATGTTTGTACGCATTCTGGAATCTGACCCGCTGGTAACCAGAAAGCTGCTTTCAAAAATGTCCAACGCATTTGATAACGTATAGTTGCACCCGCCATTGCGTACGTGATATAGTGGCGCATGGAAACATCAACTTCTTTACCCCGCAAAAAAATTGTGGTACTGGACTTTGGCAGTCAGTACGCCCACCTTATTGCAAAGAGATTCCGTTTATTAGGTTATTACTCAGAAATCGCGCTGCCTTCAGCCGATGTTTCAGTGTTTGAAAACACTGCCGGTATCGTATTCTCTGGCGGTCCTGCCAGCGTATACGACGAAAAGGTTCCCGAATTCAACAGTGCCATCCTTGATCTGGATATTCCGGTTCTTGGTCTGTGTTATGGTCACTATATTGTGCAGCTTGGCTACAACGGAAAAGTAGGAAAAGCTGATGTCGGTGAATTTGGTTTTGCTACCCTGAACCTGAACCCGGATGTTACCTGTCCGCTCTTTGAAGGCATTGAGCCAACCCAGCAGGTTTGGATGAGCCATCAGGACGGTGTTCTTGCCCTTGGTGAAGGCTTTGAAGTTGTGGGTTCTACCAAAGACTGTCCTTTTGCTGCAACCCAGAACCTGGCTAAAAAGCGGTTCAGTCTGCAGTGTCACTGCGAAGTTAAGGATACCCCCTGCGGTGACCGCATTTTTGAAAACTTTGCTAAGTACTGCGGCATGGAGCAGAACTGGGATCAGGACACGGTTCTTGCTACCATTATTGAAAATATCCAGAAAGATGCCCATAAGGCTGATGGTGACAAAAACGTGCTGCTGTTCTTAAGCGGTGGCGTTGACTCTACCGTTGCCTTTGCACTGCTCAACAAAGCCCTTGGTCAGGACCGGGTTCTTGGGCTCCACATTGATAACGGCTTTATGCGCAAAAACGAAAGCAAAAACGTTGAAATTGCGTACAAAGAAAAAGGCTTCAACAACTTTATCGTAGAAAATGCTTCAGAAAGCTTCCTTGCTGCCATCAGCGGCCTGATTGATCCGCAGAAAAAACGCATGGCAGTTGGCGAACACTTTATTACGGTACGCGATGAAGTTATGAATAAGCAGGGGTTAGCTGATATTGCCGGCAGTTCGGGCGACAGCACGAACTGCTCAATGACTGCGCAGCAGTCATTATGGATGTTAGCGCAAGGCACCCTGTATCCGGATATTATCGAATCAGGCGGAACCAAAAACAGCAATACCATCAAAACCCACCACAACCGGGTAGACGGCATTCAGAAACTGATTGCCCAGGGCATGATCATTGAACCGTTAAAAGACCTGTACAAAGACGAGGTTCGTGCCATCGGTAAGAAACTGGGATTAAGCGATGAACTGGTAATGCGCCATCCGTTCCCCGGCCCGGGGCTATCCATCAACGTACTCTGTTCTGACGGAAAACTGTCAGACAAAGACGCAGAAGAACTGAAACTGGCAAAAGAAGAACTGAACAATATTGAAATTACTGAATTCTGCGAACACTGCCTGGCCGGTATGACCCGCAATGTTCTGCCGGTAAAATCAGTAGGTGTTCAGGGTGACTTCCGCACCTACCGTTTCCCTGCCGTGCTTTCGTTTGAGCAGGATGCAGAAGGCTTCTGTCACGTTCCGAAAATCCGCGAAAAAGTTGAGCGTACTTCAAGTACCATTACCAACAGTGCAAAATACCTGAACCGTACCATCATCAAGCTGTACCAGAAACCTGGAGTAGCTGACGATGATCTTGAGCTGCAGGAAGGTTACTGTACCAAAGACCGCCTGGACCAGCTGCGCGAAGTTGACAACATTGTCCTGACCGAGCTGAAAAAGAACGACTGGTACAACAAGATTTTCCAGCACCTGACTATCGACCTGCCATACGCAACAGCAGCAGACCGCGCCAGCTTTGTTCTGCGTCCGGTAGTTTCAGAAGACGTAATGACTGCCCGCTTTGCCTGGTTTGATAAAGACCTGATGGATACCATCGTTAAACAGATTGCAGCGCTGCCGTTTGTTGATGCCCTCTATCTGGACTGTACCAATAAACCACCGGCAACCTTTGGTTGGGAATAGGACGATAAATCGGCATCCGTGCCGATTTATCTTAGCGAGTTTTGCTGCCGCGAAACTCGCGGTTATGCCGCCATCCGTGGCGGCAAATTAGGCGCAAAACTCCCGGTTACGCCGCCATCCGTGGCGGCAGGTTCTGTGCAAAACTCCCTGCTTTTTGCCGCCGTCCCATACATTCTGTCATGCTGAACTTGTTTCAGCATCTACACTATATGATGCACTGTAGAGATTCCGAATCAAGTTCGGGATGACACTATGAACTATTCTTTTGGGACAACATCATTTGTATTTCAAAAAAGGACTGATTATGAAAAAAGTATTTCTGTCGTTTGTGTTTCTGCTGATGACTGCAGCCAGCGTGCTTGCGTCCGGTATCCGGCTGGTACAGTTCCAGTATCTTGAAAAACTGCCGGCTTACGAAAAAGACCTGGATTTCATCGTACAGAATCTGTACTACCTGGAAAACTGGGTGTACGACGACTACTGGGATTGCCCCTACTCAAAAGAAGAACTGCGGCAGAAAATGCGGATAACCTATCAGCATCTGGAAGCCAATGCCGAACCTGATAACCAGAACTGGCTGCTCTTAAAAGCCATCGTTTCATCCTATCTCTATAATCTTGATGAACCTGCCATGTTCCAGAAAACCGTAGATGACTTTATGGCCATCGATACCCTGGAAGACCGTGATTACCGGTACCGCTGGCTGCTGGCAGATTTCTACAGCAATGCCATCAAACCTTTTGAAGCATGGGAGAATTTCCAGCTGGTTTCCCGGAAGATTCCTGCTGAATATCTGCATCCCGATTTCTTCTGGGACAAGGCCATGTTTGAACATACCTACGGCATGACGCAGAATGCCGTTCATGATTTTGAAACCTACTATGCCATGACCGGCTCTCATCCGGATGAAAAATCCATTTACAACGTGGCGGTACAGAACCTCAAACCCTATACCGGCGAAACAGTCAGGGTTAATGACTACCTGACTACTCAGGAACGGAAAGATGGAACTGCCTATTACAGTTCCCTTCTGGGGCTGGTATTTCAGATTCCTGAAAGCTGGGGAACCGATTGGGAATGGATGTTCTATCCGGTAGCCGATGGCTCCGTTACTATCCGCTTTAAGTTTTCATCCTATGATCCAAAAGTGACCGATACGGTTACCTACAATATCATGGTCATGGGACAGCTGGATACGGTATCAGATAAGTTTTTCGCATATAAGAACGGCCGGCCTGCAGATCTTGATCTTGCTGCGTCCTATGAATGTTATAACTTGAGCAGTCCTGAAACCTACAAGAACCTGGGCGGATCCTGCGGGTATGCTGCTTATGTAGAATCGCCGTATGATGCAGAACGGATACTGGAAAGCGAAGCTCCTGCCCAGTATACGGGGGAACAGGGCGGCATGAATTACTTCCGGATCAGACAGCAGTATGCCCGCTATGACAAGGATATTCACTGGATGATTCTGCTGGATTCCTGTCAGGACCTGAAGGACGAAGCAACCCGGCGGTATGTGGATTTTCTGGAAACGCTGATTCTCCGGTAGCCCGGTGACAGTAGTGACGGCGTTTTTATTTCAACACATAGTCTTCTGCGGCTTCAATTAACTTCATGATGTCTTTATTGATGGCAGAAATTTTCTTTATCAAACGTTCTTTATCAACCACAACAATCTGATGTATCAAAGCCACAGAGTCTTTCGTCAAACCAGAATCAGCACTACGGATAAACACATTTCCAGAGGTTTCTGCATGAACCGTATTCGAAGTGAGTGGGATAACAATTGTTGTGTTCAATTTGTTTAAGTTATCTTTGTTTGATTGTGCAATTATAACAGGGCGCTGATACCCCGGTTCACTGCCAAATGGAATGCCAAAATCCATAAGGTAGATATCACCACGTGTCATCTTTCAAATACTCCCATGCAGTGGAAATGCCTGTCTCACTTATTTTCCTTAATGATTCTTCTTCAGATAGAACTGAAGAATTTTCCTTTTCTGATTTATCTAAAAGAAATTCAAGATAATCCAGCAGTTCTTTGAAATAAACTGGAGGTAGTGATTTTATTTTCTTTTCTAATATGTCATAGGGCATAACAACACCTCCTTACGAGACAAATATACCATCAAATCAATGAATTCGCCACATAAAGAGAAATAGATTCAGTATAACGAATTTCTCAGAGTTTACTATTGGTCGAGGATTGAGAACAGTTCTTCTTTGGTGAAAAGACCGCATTCTACCAGATCAGCACACTGCTGGCTGACGGTGCGGTTGAAGAACAGAAGGTCATCTGTTCCAATGGTTACCGGAACGCCTGCATCAACCATGCGGCGAATCGGATGCTCCTTAAGAGAAGAAACTGCACCAAGCATGACATTGCTGGTTGGGGTAACATTGCAGCGGATGTGGTTGTCAGCCAGCAGTTTCAGAACGCCTGTATCGCTGACGGCCCCTATGCCGTGCTGCACTTCATCCAGTTCAAAATATTCTACAAATTGGGCAACTGATCTGGCATCAGAGAATTCGCCCACATGAGCCTTACGCTTGATGCCCAATCTGCCGGCCAACTCATACATGCCTTTGAACGGTTCAAGTCCTTCAAATACTTCAGGACCATATAAATCAAGACCGGTGAAGACACCGGTTTCAAGACAGGCCGGAACCCATTCCTGAATTTTTTCCTGGGGGAACGTTTTTCCCATACCCAGTTCAGGGCGGAAATCAATGGAATCAGCAAACTGTGTACGGATTTCAGTAATCATGGCGACAAACTGCTCCACACCGCCACAATGGCCTACAAACTGAAGGTCAACACTGCCTTCAAGAACCGTAATACCGTCTGCAACAGCATCCCGTAAGGTCATGGTAAACAGGTCGCGGGCATCATCGGCAGTTTTTGCACGGGGACGAGTATATTTCCCGATAATCTCATGCATTTCAGGCAACCCATTCAGTTTTCGCGGAAAATCTGGAATCTCAAACCCAGCCCACACTTTGTACGTATTGTACAACATGCCTAAATTCATGTGATTGTGAGCTTCGATTTTTCTGTGTGCAACGAATTCGTCTGCAAGACCCATATTTTCTAAAACACCTCAAGAATACATCTATTGGTATAGTATAACCCGCACTTTCTGATTTGTCGGCTTTTGATTTCTTTTTTTTCAAAAAGTGTAATCGAAGCCGGCAAAACAGAAAATCAGTATGAATTATTACTTAACCCAGGTCTCCATTTCGTCAACCAGCGCTTTGAAGGTATCGCAGGCTGCCTGAACCGGTTCTGCAGTAGACATATCTACGCCACCAACTTTCAGTGATTCAATAGGATACCGTGAACCACCGCTTCTCAGGAACTTGAAGTAGTCATCGCGTTCCTTATCGCCACCGACCGTGACACGTTTTGCCAGAGCGAGAGATGCTGAAATCCCGGTTGCATATTTATATACGTAGTATGCACCGTAGAAGTGAGGAATACGCAAGCCTTCAAGATCACTGGTCTTTTCGAACTTCATGGCAGGCCCAAAATACTCTTTCAGCAGCTTGCGGTATTCGCCACGGAGAACATCTGCAGAAAGTGGTGTACCGCTTTCAACCAGCGCATGTGCTTTGTGCTCATATTCAGCAAACATGGTCTGGCGGAACAGGGTTGCAAGGATATCATCTGCACGGTTGGCAATCAGATACCGGCGCATATCTTCTGATTCAGCATTTTTCAGCAGATACTGGAAAACCAGCTGTTCGTTGAATGTTGATGCTACTTCTGCTTCAAAGATGGTGTAGTTGTAGTGCGGGAATGGATTTGAGTGTACTGAGTACCATGAGTGCATTGAGTGTCCGCCTTCATGGGCCAGGGTATATACGTCGCGCATTACGCTTTCTTTGTAGTTCATCTTGATGACCGGATCCCCGATGTAACCGCCGGCAGAGAAAGCGCCGCTTTCCTTACCTTTGTTTTCGTACTTGTCTACCCAACCGTTCAAAAGACCGTGACACAGGGTATCGGTGTATTCTTTCCCCAGTGGAGCAAGCGCATTGCGGATGATTTCAACAGCTTCTATGTATGGAGTATCTTTCTTAACGCCTTTTACCAGCGGAACGTATACGTCGTAGTGGCGAAGTTCATCAAGGCCCAGCAGTTTGCGGCGGATTTCGTAGTACCGGTGCAGGGTCGGCAGGTTCTTGTGGATGGTTGCAACCAGATTGTCATACACGCTTTCAGGAACATCATCCGGATACAGGCGCATCTGACGGGCAGATTCATAGCCGCGTACACGGGCTTCAAATACATCGTGCTGAACACTTCCGGTGTACAGGGCAGCAAGAGTGTTTTTATGCTGGTCAAAGGTTTTGTAGAACTTTTTATATGCAGCTTTACGAACGTTGCGGTCATCATCATTCATGAAGATTGACCAGGTTGACTGAGAAAGCGGCATCATGCCATCGGCAGTTTTTACCTTGCCGAATTCCAGATCGACATTGGTCAGCATACCGAATGCACTGTCCGGAGTCTGGGCGGATTCTGCTTCAAGAGCAAGAATGCGTTCTTCTTTGTCGCTGAGAATGTATTTTTTAAGGCGCAGGTTCTTGGCAAGCATAATCCGGTATACTGCAAAATCTGAACGGGCCATCCATTCATTCATTTTTGCTTCATCGATGGTCTGAATTTCAGGAATAAAGAAGCTGGTCTTGGCAGCTGCGGCAGAATATGCCATCATGGCACGTCCTGACATTTCCTGGTTATGAGCATCTTCAGCGTCTCCTGCTACATGCAGGAATGCATAGTTGTATGCAGTTTCAATAACCATATCAAGGCGGGTGTTAACATCCAGAGCGGCGAGCAGGGTTTCTGCACTTTCTCCCAGTCTTCCCTTATATGATTCAAGTTCTGCTGCAAGCTGAGGAATCAGTTCCATATCAGCTTCCCAGTCTTTTTCTGAAGCATACAGAGATTTCAGATTCCACTTATCTTCTTCAGGTACTTCACTTCTTGTTCTGATTTTTTGTTCTGCCATATCATTATCCTCCTGACGACACGGTTTTTCCATTATAGTATAAACTGCAGATGTATGGTAAGGTACACTCATGAAACGTTTTGGAGTTATCTTATTGGCCATTGTCATGCTGTTCTGTCTTGTTTCCTGTGACAGCGTTATCGGCTATGGCGTTCTCCTTTGGAGTCTTCCTGAATACAATCTGAGCGATGCAACGATTGTCCCTGTTTATGTAAAATCAAACATCAGCAAAACATACATTATTGGTGTTCCCGATACAAAAGAAAAAATCGAAGTACCTCTGTGGCAGATTACCGAACCGCAGAAAAAGGGTAAGGCAGAAAAACGTGCAGCCCGGTATATGGACTACCAGCATACCTATGCCCGCGTTTTCCTGGACGGACTTCCCATGCGCGAAGATGCAGTTAATACCAGTAAACAGATCTACCGTCTTCGCAAAGATGAAGTGATTAAAGTTCTGTATAAAACCACCGGACAGGCAGTTATGTCCGGCAATAATGCCATGCAGGGCGAATGGCTTAGGGTTCTGGCTTCTGATGGTACTTCAGGCTGGTGTTTTTCATACAATCTGCGCCTGTTCAATGAAACTGAACAGGAAACTACCGTTGTTGAAACCGTAGTAGAGGAAGATTCGCTGTTTACTGCATTAAGCAACAATATCTGGTATCCGGAAAGTTACGCTACCATGATTAAACGGAAAACCGTTGATTTGAACCGCATGACTTCGCGGCCTGCATTCACTCTTGATACAGAAACCAAAACCATTCACTTTGACCAGAACGATATTGTTGTTGATGCCGAGTACACCAGCTATAAAAAGAGTAGCGGCAATGTGTACAAATTTGCTGATACTCCCCTGAGTGTTACGGTGCGGAACGAGAATTTCATTGTTGTACAGTACAGTGACGAAAAAGGTATGCCTACCAGCTTTAACCTTGTTACCCTTGCAACACCAATTGAAGAAGTGATTCAGAATGAGGTTGAGCGTCGTGAGCAGCTGTTTACCGTTCTGCGTACCTTTGGTGCCTATTGTAAAAGTTCCAACTACGGTACCATTACCTTTACCGAAAACAATGGCTTTACCTGGGATAATTACAATCGTCTGGTTCCATCCCTTATTGCACGCGGCAGCGGTTCATCCGGAACTGTTTCTTTTGATTATTTTCTGGCTTCAAGTCTTGGTTCAACCTATGATGGTGCCATTACCTTCACTTTTGATGCAACAGAAACCAGTTACCTGTTCCTCTACAAAATTGAGGAGGATGGTATCCGTCTTGAAAGTGCTAATAAGGCTGTCCTGAAAGATAACGTGGTACAGCAGCGTGGTAACGATTCTTTAGTTCTTTACTTTGCCTTTGAAGGTGAAGGTGTTTCTCTGAATGCCGATGAAACTTCCGGCAATGCAGATGTTTTTACCGGTGACCGCTAAGGAAAAGGAAACAGACACGTGGCATTTGTACAATTTTCTAAAGTTTCACTGGCATTTGGCGACCGGGATATTCTGAAAGATGTTTCGGTCAACCTGGCAAAAGGTTCCCGCGCTGCCCTTACCGGTGCCAACGGATCCGGTAAATCTACCCTGATGAAAGTTATGGCGGGTCTGCAGGAATGTGACAGCGGCGACCGGGCCGTGCAGAAAGGCTGCCGCATTGCGTATCTGCCTCAGAGCGGTATCGTGCATCACGGTACAACCCTGCTGGAAGAAGCAGACCGTGCCTTTGCATACGGCTATCAGCTGCATGCAGAAATGGACCAGATCGGTGATACACTGGCAGGCCCCAATGCGCCGGCAAATCCTGAACCACTGCTGCTCCGTCAGGCTGAAATTATTGCGTATCTTGAAGAATCAGGCTGGAACCGCCGTGCCGTCCTTGCAGAACAAACCCTGTTAGGATTAGGCTTTGTGCCTGAAGACATGAACCGCCGGACTGAAGAGTTTTCCGGCGGATGGCAGATGCGTATCGCACTGGCAAAAGCCCTGCTGCAGAATCCTGACATTCTTTTGTTGGACGAACCGACCAACTATCTGGATATTGAAGCCCGTAACTGGCTTGAAGAGTTCCTGCTGAACTTTCAAGGCGGATTTCTGCTGGTTTCCCACGACCGCTATTTCTTAGACGTTACCATCAACGAAGTATACGAACTGTTTAACGGTGTCCTGCACCGGTATCAGGGTAACTACACTCATTATGAAAAAGTTCGCGCTGTAGAACTTGAAACCCTGATGCAGCAGTATGAGCAGCAGCAGGAAGAAATCCACAAGCTTGAAGACTTTATCCGACGCTTCGGCTACAAGGCAACAAAAGCGGCTCAGGCTCAGGAACGGCAGAAAATGCTGGATAAGATTCTGGAAAACAAAATTGAAATTCCGGAAACCTTAAAGAAGATTCATTTTTCATTTCCTGCAGCCCCTCATTCAGGCCGCCTTGTTCTGACTACCGAACACCTGGGAAAAACCTATCACAATGACGGATCCGACCCGAGTAAAACCGCAGACCGGGAAGTACTCCGTGACCTGAACATCGTTCTTGAAAACGGCGACCGCATGGTTGTTGCCGGACGCAACGGTGCCGGTAAATCTACACTGCTGCGTATCATTGCCGGTGTGGACCCTGACTGTACGGGAACCTATAAACTGGGTGCCGGCGTCAGCATCGGGTACTTCAGCCAGGATAACGCCGAGAGCATGAAAGGCAGCATGAGCATGCTTGAAATGCTTGAAGCAGAAGCACCGCTGGAACTGATTCCAAAACTGCGTGATATGCTGGGAGCATTCCTGTTCCGCGGCGACGACGTACACAAAGCCGTAGATGTCCTTTCCGGCGGTGAAAAAAGCCGCCTGGCACTGCTCCGTCTGCTGCTGCGTCCCGTGAACCTGCTGATTCTTGACGAACCGACCAACCACCTTGATATGCACAGTAAGGATGTGCTGCTCAATGCTCTGAAAGACTTTGGCGGAACTGTCATATTCGTAAGCCATGACCGCGGCTTTATTGAAAACCTGGCAACCCGTGTTCTGGAACTGACGCCCTGTCACTACCGGGAATTTCCCGGCAGCTATCAGTACTATATGGAGCAGCTGGCAAAAGAAGCCGCCGGTGAAACTGCCGATACTGCGGGGCAGGCTGTTCAGAGTTCTGCAAAAGCGGTAAAGGCCACCCAACAGCCGGTGACAGAGCCGGTATCAGCCGGGGCTCAGGATTGGGAAGCCCAGAAAAAGCAGAAAGCCGAACGCAGAAAGCTTGAAAAAGAAGAAGAACGGCTTATGATTTTAATTGGTGAACTTGAAGAAAAGAAGGCAGATCTTGAAGCACAGCTGGCAGACCCTGCGGTTTATTCCGATGGAGCAAAAAGCAGCAAAGTTCAGAAGAAAATAGAAGAAACAGAAGAGCTGATACTGCAGACCACTGAGCAGTGGGAAGCAGTATCACTGCAGTTGCAATAGAAAGGAGAATATACATGGCTACACTTGAAACTTTGATGAAGACAATTGAAGAAGACAGAGATGAAATGGTCGCACTTGAAACACTGCTTACCTCTATTCCAGCCCTTGCGCCGGAAAGCGAAGGCGTTGGAGAACTTGATAAAGTTACCGCACTGGAAGGCTGGCTGAAAGATCACGGTATTACCAATCTGGAACGGTACGACGCTCCCGATCCACGGGCAAAAGGCGGTATCCGTCCAAATCTGATTGCTACCATTCCCGGCACCAGCGACGACCAGCGGGTATGGGTTATGGCCCATACTGACGTTGTACCTACCGGTGAATTAAGCCTGTGGAATACCGATCCGTGGAAAGTAGTAGAAAAAGACGGCAAACTGTATGGCCGTGGCGTTGAAGATGACCAGCAGGGTCTGGTAAGCGGTGTATTTGCCGCCCTTTCATTCCTTAAAAACGGCGTAACTCCAAGCCACACCATTAAACTGCTGTTTGTAGCAGATGAAGAAGTGGGCTCAAAATTCGGTATCCAGTACCTGCTGAAACAGGACGGCATCTTTAAAAAAGACGACCTGTTCATTATTCCTGACGGAGGAGATCCTGAAGGTGTAACCATTGAAGTTGCAGAAAAATCAATCATGTGGCTGCGTGTGCACACTACCGGTAAACAGTGCCACGGTTCGCTTCCCAACGAAGGAGCAAACGCACATCTTGCAAACTGTGACCTGGCACTGCGCATCAACAGTCTGGAACAGACCCTGACAGAACGCGATGACCTGTTCTACCCCAACTACTCTACCCTTCAGCCAACCAAACACGAAGCAAACGTTCCCAATACCAACACCATTCCCGGTGATGACGTATTCTGTGTAGACTGCCGTATCCTGCCCTGTTACAAACTGGCTGATATCCGTGCACAGGTTCGTAAAATGGCCGATGAAGTAGAAGCAAAATACGGGGTAAAAATTGAAATTACCGAAGATCAGGCAGAAGAATCACCTGCAACACCTGTTGATGCACCAGTTGTAACAAAACTTGCTGCAGCCATTAAGACCGCACACGGAAAAACTGCCCGTACCGTTGGTATCGGTGGTGGTACTGTTGGCGGTTACCTGCGTAATGCCGGCTATCATGCTGCTGTCTGGAGTACTCTGGATGAAACCTGTCACCAGCCAAATGAGTACTGCGTTATCAAGAATATGATTGATGATGCAAAAACTCTTGCTGCACTCATGATTTAAACAGATTACGTGTTACATTACTAACAGCTATCTTGAAAAGGGGTGTCCGCTACAACCTTCAGGGCATTCCTTTTTTACTTTATAAGGATTAAGGAGATTTCCAATTATGAAAAAATCTTTCGTAACGTTTTTCACTGCTTTTGCTGCCCTTGTTCTGCTTACCGGATGTGCTTCAAAACCTGTAAGCCGGGTTGATGCATCAACCGTAACCGATTTAAGCGGATACTGGAATGATACTGATGTTCGTATTGTTGCAGATTCTCTTATTCAGGACTGCGTAAACGCTGCAGCCATTGACCGCTATATCAAAGACAATGGTAAATACCCTGTTATCATCGTTGGATCATTCCGTAATGACAGCGATGAACATATTGACACCAGCATTCTGACAAAAAAATTCGAAGCTGCACTGATTAACAGCGGCAAAGTTGACTTTGTTGCCAGTGCTTCAGAACGTGAAGAGATCCGTGAAGAACGCATGGAACAGCAGGACTGGGCTGGAGAAGATACCGTTAAACGTCTGGCTAATGAAACCGGTGCTGACTTTATGCTTATCGGTTCTGTTAAAACAATGGTAGATATGGACTCTAAACAGGCTGCCCGCACATACTTTGTATATGCAGAGCTTATTGATATTGAAACCAATAGAAAACTGTGGGTAGGCGACAACTCAGATATCAAAAAAATCATTAACCGCCAGTCATTCCGTTAATTTTCGGGAGAAAAAACTGAATGAAAAAACTGTTGCCGGCCATTGCAGTACTTCTGATATTAACTGGATGTGCCTCCCGTATCAGTCATACGGAGGTATACCAGCACTTGAACCATAGTGATTACTCGCAGGCATTGGCTACACTGGAAGATCATCACGATGATTTTTATGGATCTACTGATGAAGTTCTTTACCTGCTTGATACTGGTGTCATGGCCCACTATGACAAAAAGTATCAGGAAAGCAATGCAAAACTGTCTGCTGCTGAAAGGTTAATCGAAGAATATTATGCAGTCAGCATAGGTCAGTCTGTCAGTTCCTGGCTGTTGAATGATCTGGTAAAAGATTACGACGGTGATGACTATGAAGACATCTATACCAATCTGTTTATGGCATTGAATTATATTCAGATGGGCATGATAGAAGATGCTTTTGTAGAGATTCGGCGCTTTGATAACAAGCAGAAACTGCTTTTGACAAAGTACGGCGATGCGATTGGATATGCCAACCAACAGCTGGCAGACAAAGATGCACAGTCGTACAGACAGTCTTCTCAGTTTTCCAATTCTGCCCTTGCCAGATACCTGAGTATGATTCTGTATCGTTCTACAGGTCAGCTTGATAATGCTGCAGTAGACCGTAAATACATTACTCAGGCATTTGAAACGCAACAGGCTTTATACGATTTTCCAGAGCCAACAGATGTTCTTGATGAAGAATTAACAGTGCCAAAGGGTATGGCCAGATTGAACATCATGAGTTTTACCGGTATGGCACCGGTAAAGTTTGAAGAAAAGGTTCGGTTATATAACAGACGTAATGATTTCTATTACACCGTTGCATTCCCTGTAATGAGTAAACGGCCGTCTGCAACGGCTGGTGTTCGGGTATGTATTACGTCAGAAAATGGCACAACGGTGACTGTTCCGCTAAATAAAATTGAAAGTATTGAAAATATTGCAGAAGATACTTTCAGTCAGAAACAGTCGCTAATCTACGCCCGGGCTGTTGTCAGAAGTATTGGAAAAGCAATGACTTCCTCTACATTATCGCAATTCGGGGAATCTTCTGCCGGTCTGAGTATTCTGGCACTGGCATCGAAAGTTGCCCAAGACCTGACTGAAACAGCAGATATCCGTACATCCCAGTATTTTCCTGGATCGGTATATGTTACCGGCGTTACGCTGGAACCTGGAATGTATTCGGTTACTGTTGAGTACTTGAACAGCCGTAACGCTGTTTACCGTACTGAAACTATGCCTGATGTAACCGTACGTGCAAAGGGTATTAATCTTGTGGAGAGTTTATGTTTACAATAACCAGATCATCAAAAGTACTTGCAGTACTCCTTGTAGTGCTGTGTATTCTGACCGGATGTGCTACTACCAGTCAGCAGGTTCCTTCATGGGTATTTGATAACAACAGTGCCTGGGATCCTGCTCTGTACATCACTGCTGTAGGACAGGGCATGACCATACAGCAGGCACAGGAAGATGCAACACAGGCATTGGCTCGTGTGTTGCAGCAGAAAGTACAGGCTACCACGGTAGCTTCCCAGAATCTGTCAAAAAGCAGATCAGCTGAGCTTGATGAAACTACCATTCAGCAGAATCTGAATCAATTAGTTACGGTTGGAACGGATTTAAGCATAACCGGAATGCGTATCCAGGAAAAATTCTGTCAGACAGACAGAAACGGTAACACTACCTGGTATGCTCTGGCATTACTTGATAGAGAAGTTGCAGGAGCCTGGTATGAAGAACAGGTACTGCAGAATAGCGAGCAGATTTTCAGTTTACAGGCTGCTTCCGGCAATGCAGAACTGAATCATCAGGGATTTACCGCCATTCAGCATTTAAGAAAAGCCGAAGCTCTGGCTCACCTGACCGATGAACAGGTTGCCATTCTTTCTGTTGTACATCCTGTTCGCTATGAAACGGTTCTTCCTGTTTGGCAGACCGCTGAGTTTATCGAAACTCAGCGGCAGCAGCTTGAAAAATCTTTGGTTTTCGGTGTTTCTATTGCCAACGATTATGACCAGCGGATTGCAAAGGCCATTCAGACAGTATTTGCCCAGCAGAATCTTGACTGTACGTTAATCACCGCCGACAGCACTGCTGGTGTCATTACCGGTGAATTAACCATTACCCCGTTTGATTCATCAAATCCGGATAATGCAAATAAATATGTACGGTACACCTTGACTGCCAGCTTAAAGGATGTCCAGGGAACTGAACAGCTGCCTCTTACCATAACCGGTCGTGAAGCCCATTTATCTACTGAAGAAGCCACTCAGAGAGCTATCCGAACAGTAGAAAATGAACTGAAAAAGAAACTGGCTGCAGAATTACAAAAAGCACTGCAGTAGCAGAAATCAGCTTAGAGCTTTCGCAAAAATTGAGCCCCGGATAACAAAAATCCGGGGTTTTTCTTTTTTTATGCCATGGTATGATTTATTTACAAGATAAAGGAGGATCATCTTGGCAAAATTTACCTATTCACAGAAAAGCGTTATTGCAAAAACAACCAAAGGTACTGTCCGCGGTTATGAAACCAACGGCATTTCCGTTTTTAAAGGCGTTCCTTACGCTACAGCAAAGCGTTTCCATAAACCACAGCCATGTGAACCATGGACTGATACCCTTGAATGCACCAGCTTCGGTTATGTTTGTCCGTTGCTTGATTTGGGCAAAGGCAAACCAAACGGTGAAATGCTGGTTCCCCACCGCTATTGGCCGATGAATGAAGACTGTCTGAATCTGAACGTATGGACTCCAGCCCTGGACGGGAAAAAACGCCCTGTACTGGTATGGTTCCATGGCGGCGGATTCTTTGCAGGTTCTTCCATTGAACATATTGCCTACGAAGGCGAAAACATGGCCCGTCTGGGTGACGTTGTAGTAGTAAGCGTAAACCACCGTCTGAATGTACTGGGGTATTTTGATCTGTCACAGTATGGCGAAGAATACGAAGACAGCGGTAACAACGGTTCCCGTGACCTGGTTGCATCACTGCAGTGGGTTCACGACAATATCGAAAACTTTGGAGGAGACGCCGGTAACGTAACTATTTTCGGCCAGTCTGGCGGTGGTGCAAAAGTTACTACCATGCTGCAGACTCCGGAAGCAGACGGACTGTTCCACAAAGGTATCGTAATGTCAGGTGTTATCGGCCCGGTACTTGCAGATCAGAAAGGCGACAGCACTGAAATGACCGAAATGATGCTGAATGAACTTGGTCTGAAAGATGTAAAGGAACTGGAAAACGTTCCTTATGAACTACTGGCACCTGCATACCAGAAATGCAGTGCAGTTCTTGCTCCCCAGGGAAAATACGTTGGTGGTGCACCACGTCTCAATCCACCATTCTACATGGGTGAGCCTCAGCAGAACGGATTCCGCCCGGAAAGTGCCCATGTGCCGCTGATGGTAGGTTCCGTTTTTGGTGAATTCCTGTCATTTGCACCAGGTGTTGTTAACAAGCATGATATGAGCATTGATGACCAGCTGAAACTGGTTCGCGAACGCATGAACGATGAAGCTGCAGATAAACTGGTACCTCTGATGCTGAAAGCATATCCGGAACGCTGCCCCGTTGATATCCTTACCATCGACTTCATGTTCCGCGCTCCTGAAATTCCATATAACCAGCTGCGTGCAAAAGGACCAGCCCCGGTATATGCATACCTTTTCAACCAGGATATGCCGCTTGACGGCGGACGTACCCCCTGGCACTGCTCTGATATTCCCTACTTCTTCCACAACAGCGAACTGGCACCCTACACCCAGATTGATGGCGTAAGCGACAAGCTGGAAGAACAGATGTTCCAGAGCTTTATGGCATTTGCCCGTACCGGCAACCCCAATAACAATGAATGCCCTGAGTGGCCATCATGTACTCCGGAAGAAGAACACGTCATGCTCTTTGATGATAATACCCGCGTGGTAACCAATCATGACCACGAACTGATTCCTGCCTGTGGCGCAGTTATCGGGCCTCTCATGATGCAGATGATGGCACAGGGAAAAGGTCCTGAAGTTCAGCACTAAACGCTGGATGACAGAACTGAGTTTTCCAAGTAGTATACTTCCATGACTAACACGAAAAAAATCGTTTCTTTGATTCTGAACCTTGCAGTTGTTTGCATGGAAGTAGTAGCCCTTTGCATTGCATGGCCAAACCGTGGCTTTGGTGTCTTTATTTTCTTTACCGAACTGTCAAATCTGTTCGGTGCCATTGCCTGTCTGTGTCTTTCGGTTTATCTGATCCGCAGTCTGGCAACCGGCAAAGCTGTGCCCCAGTGGGTACGGACTTTCAAATATCTGGGAGCCTGTGCCCTGGCCCTCACCTTTTTTACCGTCATCTTTGTACTTGCTCCCGGTGCCGGTGGAACAAAAGAAGCATACATCAGATACCTTACCTACGGTTCCATGCTGTATACCCATACTTTGAATCCGCTGTTTGTAATGCTTACCTTCCTGTTTCTTGATGACTTTGAAACAAAAACCGTTAAGGTAGCTTTTCTGGGGCTTATTCCAACCCTTTTCTACGAAGTTGTGTCCATAACCATGAACATTCTCCGCCTTTGGGACGGTCCCTATTTCTTCCTGAAAGTACTCAGCCAGCCTGTATACATGAGCATCATGTGGGCAATCCTCATGACCGCATTTTCTTTTGGACTGTGCGCCGGACTTTACGGGCTGAAGAAACTTCGGAACAGATAACCAGACCAATTCCGGTAAGATAATTTTCTGATTTTACGACAAGGCTTATTACCCCACGGCCTTGTCTTTTTTTTATCTGCGTCATCAAGAAACTGGCGGTATACTTTTTACTATGCGCAGATCCAATCTTTTACGGCAGATAAGTATACCTGTCGCCATATCCCTTATTCTTGTTGTTGCAATCAGTTCGGGATTGTTTGTTGTTGCTTACAGACAGTTTTTCCAGAAAGACGCTTATGAACAGACATCAAATTATGCCAGTTATCTGAGCTCACTTGTTTCTACCTATCTGAACGACTGTTATAACGATGCCATTGAACTGGTTGCCAATCCATTAATTGATTCTATGGACGGCCCAACCCAGACTGCAGTGTTGAAAGAAGCTGCAACACGCTATGACTATGCCGAACTTTTTTATATTCAGGACATGAACGGAGACCAGATAGCCCGCAATACGGGAACGCTCGGAAACCGCAAAAACCGGTGGTGGTTTACTGAAACTGAAAAATCAAGAAAGCCATCGATTTCAAAATCATATTATTCTGTCTCCACAAACGCCCCTTGTGCTTCAGTGTTTGTCCCCATGTTCAATCCAGATAACACTATGAAAGGTATTTTTGCTGTTGATATCAAACTTTCTGAACTGCAGAAAATTGTTGAAATCAACGCAAATTACGAGCAGGGAAAATACTGTTTCATTATCGATGGCGAAGGTACCGTTGTAGCACATCCTGACAGTTCATATATTTCTGAACTGTATAACTACAAAACAAAAACCCGGACAGTAGCAGATACAAACAACCAGGGTGATGTTCTGAGAGACAGTCAGGGTAATATTAAAACCCACGAAGAACACATTTCCGTTTCAGACTCTTTTTCTGCAGTCCTTACTGCTGTAATGAGCGGAGAAACCGGATCTGGCCGTATGGATATTGATGGCATGCAGTACACCGTAGGATATGCCCCCATCGTTCTTAAAGGGAACTCAGCCTCCTGGTCAGTTATTTCCCTATACAGCGATTACATGATGACCTGGCGTATGCGCGAATTGATGGCTTTCATACTGCCTATTATCATAGGCATCATTCTTGTTTCACTTGTCCTGATTTTCTTCATTGTCCGCAGTATTACCCGCTCCATCGGAAGTCTTGTTCCTACATTCCAGCACATGAGTAACGGTGATTTTACTGATACCATCAGTCATAACCGCAGAAAGAATGATGAAATCAAGGACCTGCTTGTTCATGTTTCTGACCTTGGTGGCAACATTAAGCAGCTTATTACCCTTATCCGTGACTCTTCAGACAATATCAGTACTTCTGCAGACCAGATCAGCGGCATTACAAAAGAATCTGCAGGGCTTCTTTCATCAAGCAAAGACAACACCCTGCGAATGGCAACCGTCAGCAAAGCGCAGCTTGTTGATGTTGAAAACCAGCAGAAACTGCTTGCCGAAGTTTCTGCTACCGTTGATGAGCTGGTACGCCTTACAGCCGGTCAAAGTTCCAGTGTTTCTACCGTTACTGCGCTTATGGATACCATGGCCCACGATATTGCTACAGTTGCAGAAAGCAGTGAAAACGTGCAGGAACGGGTGGAAGACCTGTTCAACCGCATAGAGCAGGCCCGTACCGTTCAACAGAATATTCAGAAGAGTGTTCTTGAAACTTCTACAGGAACAACAAAACTGCTGGAAGTTAACAGTGCTATTGGTGCCATTGCAAGTCAGACAAATCTGCTTGCCATGAACGCTGCCATTGAAGCAGCTCATGCCGGTAACGAAGGAAAAGGATTTGCCGTTGTTGCAGAAGAAATCAGGACTCTCAGTGAAAAATCAAGTAACCAGCTGAAGATTTCCAAAGAAAGCATTAAGGATATTACCCTGAAAGTACAGCAGGTAGTTGAGTTAAGTAACGAATATGGTCAGCTTTTTGAACAGATTCAGAAACTTGCAGAAAACGTACGTGACCTGTCAGATACTACCAGTAAGGCAACGGCAAGCAATATCAGCGATGCACAGAACGTTACCAGTTCTATGATGTCCATCCGTGATGTTGCCGAGACCATTACCACTTCAAGTTCCGGCATGCAGCAGGAACTGACCCAGCTTATCTCCAGTTCTCAAAACGTTTCCCAGGTTGCCCGTAACGTGCAGAATGCCGCTGCCAATCTGCTTGAAGCCATGACTACCATTGATTCAACCATCAACCGCAGTATGGAAGTTTCAGTCCGCAATAAGGAAATTGCAGAAGATCTGGGCAAAACCGTAGGAAACTTTAAGGTATAAAAACAGCAGCGTTTTATCTTCCAAGATGATGAAACGCTACCTGTTCCAGCACAAGTTCCCGGCAGGTACCGTACACACGAACCTTGTTACAGCCGGGAGCCAGTTGAACAGGAACCGAATAGGTTCTGACATGGGTTATGACACCCGTTGCCCATTCGGGGCTGTGACCGACAGTATAATCTTCCGGCAGCAGTTGGACAGACTGAACAGGAGTATCGTTCAACTGCCATTTCAGTTCAATATTTCCTCCACTGGTAAACGGGTTTGCCGGCAGCATGGTAAAAGAAAGCTCACCGGAAACCGCTTCCGGGCATGAGGAAAGCTGGTATTCAATCCACGGTGTGTCGCTGTAACTTTCAGCCGCTTTGAAAGTTACTCCGTTATTCTGCGGACCTAACCCAGGAAGTACCGTAACTGCATCCGTACTGCTTACCGCAGAATACGAAGCTGCATCAACAGCAAAGCTATACCGGTCGGCTCCATGCAGGATAACCTGAGCTTTTCCTTCACCACCCTGAACCAGCAGCGTGATGTCATCAGGTATTTCTCCCTTACAATACTCCTGCTGTATTGTTACGGTAATAACCTGATAGCAATCAGATTCTGTAAGCAGATTCCGAACCGCTCCCATCTTTCCATTGATGCGGACCGCATCTGCATTCTCCGTATTCTGATCAACAGTTATGGTATATGCAGTATCCGTACGGCTGGTAGCACCTACATAGAATTTCCAGCACTGCTGATCATCGGCATACAGGTGAATCGGCTTTCCGGTCCATTCTCCACCATGGGTCCACTGCTCATCAAATACAGAACCAACTACCATCATAGGGTCCCCTTCAGTGAAAACCTGATGCAATACCGGGTACTGGCGTTCTTCGCTGTTCCACCGGGTAAAACCGATATGCTTGGCCAGTCCGAATCCATACCATCGTCCACCGGATACCTGATGCAATTCTTCACAAAGACCTTTGTCGCGCTTCATACACCGAAGCACTGTTTCTGCATACCTATTAGCTGCAATCAGACCTCTTCCAGCAAAGTAATGATTCCAGATTGTTGCTATCCACATCCGGTGAATCTGTGCTGTTTCAAGCGCATTGTAGCCGATAAGTTCAAAAAAAGCCCCGTACACCGCATCCCCAGACTGTTTCATTTTCTCAGCAATACGGAACGCAGTATTCTCAATTCCGGCAGCAGTATCCCAGGCTTTTTCAGCCTGCTGCTCATGTACCGGATGATATGATGTATCGTTTAAATGTTCAGGACGACGATTATGGTTTAACCTGCTGTACGTATCAAATAACCAGCTGATGTCCTGCACGGTTGCCGGGTCTGTCAGATGAGCGAAGTTCGTCTGGGTCCATTGTGCTGTCCAATCAGAAGTTCCCTGCCGGGTACACGCCATGGTTCCTTGATAATCGTAGGCAAGATCCATAAAAAAATTCAGCGGGACTTCATTCAGCCCCAGGTCTCCTACGTTGACAATCCACAGTTTCCGTACGCCATACTCCCAGCACAGGGACATTTCATAGCGCACTTCATTTAATTCCGTAGAGTTAATCCATTCATAGGAAACAGGATCTCCGTGATAGTCAAAATGATAGTACATACCGAATCCGCCACGATGACTCCGCATGGTTTCATCAGGCAACGTACGCACATAACCGTGGTTATCATCACAAAGCAGCAGGGTTACATCTTCAAGCTCATCCCAGTCTTTAAGGCCAGGCGTATTCTCATCACCGTAGTAATAGGGCTCCACTTCTTTATACAAAGCCAGCATACGCGGCACTTTTTCAAGTTCAGGGTTTACGGTTTCCCGGATTAACTGATGCTGAGTCGTAATAACGTCTTTCAAAAGGTTAATGTTATCTTCCAGGGTCGCGTTTTCCATGATGGAAGAGTCACGTTCCCCACGCATACCGACGGTGATGACGTTCTCCAGATGCCCGTTCCGGGTAAGGCCGTCACGCCAGAATCGGGTGATACCATCTTTATTGGAACGGAAATTCCAGGCATCTCCATAGGGTGATGAGGGACCACGAAGATGTGAATATTCTTCTCCATGGCGGAGACAGGGTTCGTGATGGCTGGTTCCCATGACAACGCCCCAGCGGTCTGCAAGTTCTGCCGATTCAAGTCCCGGACCATCACAGGCAAAGCAGCTTGCCCACATGGCAGGCCACAGGTAGTTACCTTTCAGGCGCAAAAGCAGCTCAAACACTTCTGCATACAGTTTTGCGTTAACACCGCCAAACCGCTTGGTTGCCCAATTTCCAAAACTTGGCCATTCGTCATTAATGAAAAATCCCCGGTATTCTACACTGGGTTCCTGACTGCATCCAAAAAGGTTGTCCGTAAGTACTACTTTCTGATGTTTTGGCGGCTCAAGACCAGTCCAATGCATCAATGGTGTAACACCCACAATTTCTGAAAGATGAAAAAGACCATATATGGTTCCACGTTTGTCGCTGCCTATTATTACCAGCTGGTTTTCCATCTGATACCAGCCGTAACATTCACGCTTTCCCTTAAGACCAGCCAGATTAATTACCTGCTGGGTCTCCCACTGTTCCAGCATGCTGCTGTGCCCGACAGTTGCAACAACTACGGAACACACTGCAGAGGAACTGCAGGTATCAGCAGTCGATACACAAGTTGCAGCAAGAAGATCGCTCTGCACTTTTTCAGCAATATCGACAACACCGGGAAGGGTAGATTCCTCCCAAGAAATAACAGCGGTCTTTCCCCCATCAATAAGCGTCAGCATACGGCAAATCCCAGAATAGTAAAGTTTTTACCCGATTGCGGTACAATGCGTACCTGATGTTCTGCAGCTTTCTCATCACGAATCAAAATCAGTGCGTTGGAGTGCGTCCAACCGATTTCACGTGGGTTCAAAGTCCGGACAGGTTTTCCATCAACAAAGACCTCAGCAGTGCCGAATGAAGCACTTCCACTGTCTTTCTGGATAATCATCAGCAGACGACAGGTACAGGTACATTCAAAGGGCTCTGGATGTTCAACGCCATCGTACATCCAGTTATGAGGGAACATGGGGGTCAATTCCCGGTCGAAATTGCGTTGAACGGCCTGTATATCGGTATCTGTTGCAATAAAGCTGCCACAGGTAACTGAGCTGACCATCTGAGTGATGGTACGTCGGTCAAAGAACCGTACCTTTTCAAAATCCGAGCTCCAGTATACAGGGAGGTCAGAAACAGGAGCCGTTGATCCGCTTGAATCTGCAGCCATGAAACAATGCATGAGACAGTCAGCCATTATCCTGTGTCCGGTATTGCTGGGATGATAACTGTCATAAAAATATTGAGGTCTACTCACCAACCGGCCGGATTCAGCAGACAGATCAAACTGCGGACATAACGCATTTTTCAAGGAAACCATGGGTAATTCTGCAAGAGTACCATAGGGAATAAACCGATCCTGCAGCGTATAATCATCAGCAAATACTGAAAACAGCAGTATTACCGCTGGAGAGCCCGGGCCATTCCAGATTTTCCGTACCAATCCTTCATAACAGTGTCCTTCAGTTTCATCGCCGGCGTCATTAACGGCAAATTCCACTACTACAACATCAGGTACCACCGATCCATTACAGGTGACCTGTTCATCGTACCGCACTACCCCCAATTCACTTGACGTGCCGCCAATACCAGCTTTTACATAGTGCATGCGGTCGGGATCAGCTGCAAAAGCATCACGGAACTGGGTAAATGATTTCCAGGCATAGCACTGATCATTTATGGGAACAGCACCGGCTCCCTGCGTAATGCTTCCACCAATATATGCCAAAGTCACGTCTTCACCGCTCCGCGCCTTTTCAATTGCCTGTTTCAGCCGGAACGTATTTCCTGTCTGAATCAAAGAGGATTCAATCATTCTGCCATATGCTTCAGATTCAAAATCTATCGGTTTTTCCGGTTCTTCCTCTGGCACGTCATACCCATCATGTACATAAAAACGTACGTTTAACGTGGCAAAATCAACACCTTCCGGAAATCCTACAGCAAACTGTCCGGTCTTCTCATCATCATCTGACCATGCTACACAATCCAGCAGGAATACGTGTTCTACACCGTTTGCCGTAATTGTTTCAGTGTGATGTGTGCCACTGCTGTAGGGATCAGTATGTCCGTAATGAATCATGGTAAATGTGAACTGACTCTGTGGATTTTCTGCGCTTATGGAAACACCTATACTGTGAACCAGCTGCCGGAAACCACTGGTTCTGCCAAGCAGCGGAAGCAGTGATTCATCAGTGATACGTCCATTTATGCGGGTGGCACTTTCTATGCGTCCCGAATCCATATACAACTCATCTCTGCGTCCACCATCACCGTACACTGTTGCTTGAATAGCCAGATTATGCAGCAGGTAAAAACCTTTGCGTTTTTCCAATGGGTCTGTAGGAGCCCGTAAATCTTTTGTCATGAGTAGTATCCTTTTTTTTTGCTCTACCTGTAAAAGTGCTTCTATATAAAAATCTACCGGCGTACTGGGGAATCGCAAAAACGCTCGATATCGTCGCTATTGGTGAAGCCCGGCAAGGAAACTATCGTTCCGGGCTTCAACAATTTTTGCGATTTCCCAATCCACCTCTCGATTTTTATCTAATTTCCCACTTTTACAGACAGTGTTTTATTGTAATACGTACGTTTCCAATGCGATACGGTTCGATTTTCTAGTTTTACCCCGAGAAAGTATGAATGCGGGAACTTGTATAGTTACCCTTTATTCACTATCCTTAGCTCAAGCTAACAGTGGAGGACATGATGACACTTCAGGATGTTTCTATAGGTGACTCAGCACGTATTATCAGCGTAGGTGGAAAAGATTCATTACGTCAGCACCTGCTTGATATGGGTCTTATTCCGGGGAGCATTATTACCGTAGTAAAATTCGCTCCTATGGGAGATCCGGTAGAAGTTAAAATCTGTGATTATTCACTTACCCTGCGCCTTTCTGATGCAAAACAGATTACTGTAGAGAAAATCATGGACACCGTACCTCAGCCAGCGGTCATCGATATCCCTTCCCTGCCAAATCAGATATGCCACCCAGGCTTTGGTGAAGACGGCAAATTTCATGATAAAAAAGATGAAAATCCGTTGCCAAAAGATGCACCTCTTACTTTTGCGCTTGCCGGCAATCAGAACTGCGGAAAGACAACACTGTTCAATGCCCTTACCGGTGCCAATCAGCATGTGGGGAATTTCCCCGGTGTAACCGTAGATAAAAAATCGGGAGCCATACGGACCGTACCAAACAGTGAAATAACTGATCTGCCCGGGATTTACAGCATGAGTCCCTACACCAGTGAAGAACTGGTTACCAGAAGTTTCATCATCAATAACAAACCTGCCGGTATTATCAACATTGTTGATGCTACAAACATCGAACGTAATCTGTACCTGACACTGCAGCTGCTTGAACTGGAGGTACCCGTAGTTTTGGCCGTTAATATGATGGACGAGCTGACCGGAAATGGTGGAACCATCCGGGTAAACATGATGGAAGAGCTGCTTGGTATCCCTGTTGTCCCCATAACTGCAGCAAAAAATGAAGGTGTTGATGAACTTATCCGCCATGCCGTACATGTTGCAAAATACCAGGAAGAGCCGTTACGTATAGACTTCTGTTCCGCAGAAACAAATCCTGCACTGCATAACTGCATCCATAGCGTCATGCATTTACTTACGGACAATGCGGCAAAGGCTGCAATACCAGTACGTTTTGCAGCAACAAAAATCATAGAAGGCGATGCAGAAATAGAAAAACTGCTGCAGATTTCAAGTGATGACCGCGCTGCAATAGAAAGCATTATCGTTCAGATGGAAAAAAAGACCGGACTGGACCGGGCTGCTGCCATTGCCGATATGCGGTTCACTTTCATCCGCTCCCTTGTAGCGAAAACCGTGAAAAAACCGCAGGAAAGCAAGGAACACCGGCGTTCTCAAAGGATTGACCGGATTCTTACCGGTAAATGGACGGCAATTCCCACCTTTATTCTGATTATGGGTTTGGTTTTTTATCTGACATTTAATGTTATCGGGGCTTTTCTTCAGGATCTGCTTGCATCCGGGATTGACGTTCTTACAGGATTACTGGATGCCGCAATGACAAGATGGAACATCAACCCTGCAGTTCATTCGCTGGTCATCGACGGTATCTGCAATGGTGTCGGAAGTGTGCTTTCATTCCTGCCCATTATCGTCACGCTGTTTTTCTTTCTTTCGCTCCTTGAGGATACCGGCTATATGGCCCGTATCGCCTTTATCATGGACAAACTGCTCCGTCGTATCGGCTTAAGCGGTCGCAGCATTGTGCCAATGCTTATCGGATTCGGATGTACCGTACCAGGCGTTATGGCAACCCGAACATTGCCTTCAGAGCGGGACAGAAAAATGACCATTATGCTTACACCATTCATGAGCTGTTCTGCCAAACTGCCAATTTACGGCTTTTTCTGCAGTGCTTTTTTCCCAAAACATGCCGGATTTATTATGATAGGTCTGTATCTGTTGGGTATTCTGACAGGTGTCATTACTGCTCACATCTTTAAGAAAACAATTTTTAAGGGTGAAGCAGTACCTTTTGTTATGGAACTGCCAAACTACCGGTTACCGGGTGCAAAAAATGTTGGCCACCTGCTGTGGGAAAAAACAAAAGACTTTCTGACAAAGACTTTTACAGTTATTTTTGTCGCCACCATTGTCATCTGGTTCCTGCAGAGCTTCAGCTTTACCCTGCACCTGGTTGACAGTTCACAAGACAGTATGCTTGCCGTCATAAGTGGCATTATCAGCCCTGTGTTCAAGCCTCTGGGATTTGGAGACTGGCGTATTACTACATCTCTTATCAGTGGATTTCTGGCAAAAGAAAGCGTTGTTTCTACCCTTTCTGTGTTGTTCAATGGAGCTCCGCTTACTACAATGCTTACACTCAGTGCAGGCAGTGCACTGCTGGTATTCTGTCTGCTGTATACGCCTTGTGTTGCTGCCATTGCAGCAGTAAAACGCGAATTAGGTGTTAAACAGGCTGTAAGTCTTGTGCTGTTTCAATGCGTCATTGCATGGATTTGTGCAGGTATCGTACGTCTTATTTTACTGCCCTTTGGACTGTGATTATGAATATTCAAAGCTGGATTATATTAGCCATTGTAGGAGTGTGTGTTGTTCTGGCTATATGGATTTACCGTAAAAAAGGAACAACATGCAGTTGTGGTACCAGTGCTGATGAGACTGGTCATTGCGGCCGTTGCAGTTCCTGTTGCAACGGTACCTGTAAAAACAAAAAATCCTGACTGCTATATTCTTCGGCTTTTCCCATTTACGATGTATACTGATACGGTTATTGATTCTTTTCTTTGAGGTACCCGTATGAAAAAATGGCTGAAAGGCATTCTTTTTGTTCTTCTGGCAGTAGTTCTGGTTGTTTTCGTTTATCTGTCCTACGTTCTTATTTCTTTTAACCGCCTGCCGGATAACATTCCATTATCACCGGAATTATCCAATACTGCTGTTCAGCTTATTCCTGGTACTGATCTGAGTATTGTTACACAGAATCTCGGGTTTGGTGCGTACACCGATGATTTTACTTTCTTTATGGATGGAGGAAAGGAATCGCGGGCCAGAAGCAGGGAAAGCATCGAAAACTGTCTGAATCTTGCTGAGAAGACCATCAATGCGTACAGTCCTGATTTCATACTGTTTCAGGAAATCGATATCAACAGTACCCGAACATTCCACGTGAACGAATTCAATATACTGAAGGAATTATTCCGCGGTTACAGCACAGTATTTGCCATTAACTATCATAGTCCTTACCTGTTCTGGCCACTACTCAAACCACATGGCGCAAGTAACAGTGGTCTTGCCACTTTTTCGCGTGCAGCCATTACCTCTGGTATTCGCCGCAGCTTCCCCATCTCAGAAAGCCTGTCCAAACTGTTTGACCTGGACAGGTGTTATTCTGTCAGCCGCATGCAAGTAACCAATGGAAAGGAGCTGGTTCTGTTTAACGTGCATCTTTCGGCCTACGGAGCCGGAGTAAACATTAAGGAACAGCAGCTTTTGAAACTGTTTGGCGACATGAAAGCTGAATACGAAAAAGGTAATTACGTTGTATGCGGCGGCGATTTTAATGCCGACTGGACGGGTGACAGCAGAAAGATTCTGTATCCTCATGACTACCCGGAAGCCGGATGGACCATGCCATTCCCTGATGAAATGATTCCAGCAGGTCTCATAAAATGTGTTGATTACACCAGCGGAACAATTCAGCCTACCGCCCGCGACTGCGACCGCCCTTACAAGCCGGGAAACTTCACTCTCATCGTTGACGGATTCATCGTATCAGATAACATCTCTGTAGATTATCTGGAAAACGTACAGACCGGCTTTACCTATTCCGACCACTGTCCTGTAATGATGCGCTTCTCGCTGAACTGAAAAAAGCGGCAGATTCAACGAACCTGCCGCTATGAAAACGCAATTACAGAAGAATGACACAAATCGGGAGGAGTGACAGTACTGGCAATCCGGTAGATTTATAGACTTATACTGTTACTGTTGTACTTTGCAGCTGTGGCATGCACCGCAGCTGGCGCAGTTGCAGCCACAGGAAGACTTTCCTGCTTTCTTATCTTTTCTCAGCTTGAAAAAGATTCCGAATACCACTGCCAGTAATACCGCACCTACAATAAAGTTTCCCATGACTACACCTCCATTCGATTAATTATGTTCAGCTGCGTTCAACAGCTTCTTTATATGGTTTGAACAACTGCCAGCACATGCAGGCAGTAATCAGCACAGCAATGATGGCTCCAGCCACATTTCCGCTACCTGCACACAGACTGCCGAACTGATTTACCAGGAATCCGATTACCCAGGCAAAACCGCACTGGTACCCGATGGCAAACCAGAACCATTTTTTACTGTTCATTTCCCGTTTAATGGCACCCATGGCAGCAAAACAGGGAGCGCACAGCAGGTTGAAAATCAGGAATGCCATACCGGTTACCGGAGTAAAGGTTTCTGCAAGAACTTCATACACATTGCCGGTTGCGCCGTACAGAATACCCATGGTACCAACAATGTTTTCTTTGGCTACAAGACCGGTAATGGTAGCAACGGCTGCTTCCCAGGTACCGAATCCCAGCGGTGCAAAAATCCATGCAAGGCAGCTGCCGATTTTAGCCAGAATACTTAATGAAAGTTCATCTTCTTCCAGCATGCGGAATCCTTCATCAGTAAAGCCGAAGAAACTGGTGAACCATACAAAGATGGTAGAAAGCAGAATGATGGTTCCGGCTTTCTTAATGAATGACCAGCCACGTTCCCACATGGAGCGCAGCACATTCTTCAGCGGCGGCATATGGTAAGCAGGCAGTTCCATTACGAATGGTGAAGGCTGACCTGAGAACATGGGGGTCTTTTTCAGCATGACACCAGAAATAATGATTGCAGCCATTCCGATAAAATAGGCACCGGTACTTACCCATGCACTGCCGCCGAAAATTGCACCGGCAATCATGGCTATGAATGGTACTTTTGCCCCACAGGGGATAAAAGTCGTAGTTATGATGGTCATGCGGCGGTCCCGTTCATTTTCAATGGTGCGGCTGGCCATAATACCGGGAACACCACAACCGGTTCCCACCAGCATAGGAATGAACGATTTTCCGCTGAGACCGAATTTTCTGAAGATGCGGTCAAGAACAAAGGCAATACGTGCCATATATCCGCAGGCTTCAAGGAAAGCAAGCAGGAAGAACAGAACCAGCATCTGAGGAACGAATCCCAGAACCGCACCGACACCGGCAACAATACCGTCCAGAATCAGTCCTTTAAGCACATCTGATGTGTCCAGAGCATCAAGAGCAGCTTCTATAAGAACCGGAATACCGGGTACCCACACGCCAAAGTCGGCAGGATCTGGTTCTTCGTTATCTTCAAGCCAGGCAACAGCGTCCGTATACTGTTCAATGCTGGCTGTTTCATACGTAATTTCAAGGGTTTCTTCATCTTCTACGGCATATTCAAAAGTGCCGGTTGGTGCTTCCCCTGTTTCTTCTTCAATGGCGTTGAAGCCATCAACAATAAGGCTGTTTTCGGTCCATTCATCAGCAACTTCAGAATATGCTCCGGAGCCAATACCAAACAGATGGAAACCGTCACCAAAAAGGCCGTCGTTAGCCCAGTCTGTTGCTGCAGCACCAACAGTTACCATAGAAATGTAATATACCAGGAACATAACTACGGCAAAAACCGGCAGACCAAGCCAGCGGTTAGTAACAAAGCGGTCAATTTTATCAGAAGTAGTCAGACCGCCTTTGTTCTTTTTCTTGTAGCAGGCTTTGATTACAGAGGCGATATAGATATAGCGTTCATTGGTAATGATGCTTTCTGCATCGTCATCCATTTCCTGCTCTACCTTCTCAATATCAGTTTCTATGTGATTCAGAACGTCAGAAGAAAGATTCAGTTTTTTCATGACTTCACTGTCACGTTCAAAAATCTTGATGGCATACCACCGCTGGTCTTCTTCGGCCATGCTGTGAACGCACGCTTCTTCAATGTGGGCCAAAGCGTGCTCTACAGAGCCATTGAAGGTATGCTGAGGAACGGTATGGCCGTTTTCAGCCTGCTTTATGGCGGCTTCAGCAGCTTCCATGATGCCTTCTTCCTTAAGGGCTGAAATTTCTACCACCGGGCATCCCAGCTGACGGCTCAGTTCTTCCGTATTGATCACATCCCCGTTTTTCCGGACTACATCCATCATGTTGATGGCAATGGCAACCGGAATTCCCAGTTCTACCAGCTGGGTTGTCAGATACAGGTTGCGCTCCAGATTGGTACCATCAATGATATTGAGAATGGCATCCGGCTGTTCTTCAAGCAGATACTTACGGGCAACCACTTCTTCCAGACTGTAGGGCGAAAGGGAATAGATACCGGGAAGGTCAGTGATGGTAACCTCAGCATGCTTTTTCAGTTTGCCTTCTTTTTTTTCAACGGTAACGCCCGGCCAGTTTCCGACAAACTGGTTAGATCCGGTAAGACCGTTGAACAATGTGGTTTTTCCACAGTTAGGATTTCCTGCCAATGCAATTTTCATTCTACCACCTCAATCAGTTCTGCGTCCGCTCTCCGAAGACTCAACTCATACCCGCGAACGGTTAATTCCATAGGATCTCCCAGTGGGGCAACTTTCCGTACAAAAATTTCTACGCCCTTGCAGATCCCCATATCCATAATGCGTCGCTTTAATGCGCCTTCACCTTTAATTCTGCTGACCACAGCAGATTCTCCAACTTTTACTTCTTTCAACGTTTTCATATCAGTATCCTTTTTGCCATATCCTGATTAATGGCAATACGTGATTCTTTAACATTCACGATCAGGTTCCCGGCCAGAGAGTTTACAATGCTGACCCTGCCACCTACAACAAACCCAAGATTTTCAAGGTGCTGCTTAACTTCAGCACTGCCACCGATTTTTTTAATGGTGTTTTCTTCACCTACATCTGCTAAACAAAGAGGCATCATTCTGTTTCCTTTTTTAATGGTTAGCACGCACTAACTTATGTAGTTAGCATAGTCTAACCGTATAGTTATTGTCAACTACTTTTAGTTAGTTTATGCTAACTTTATCCGAATTTTCACCCTTTTGTCATGCTGAACTTGATTCAGCATCCCCTTAAGAGATCCCGAATCAAGTTCGGGATGACAACCTGCAGAATCAGGGTGACAACCTACAGAATCAGGATGACAACTTGCAGAATCGGGGTGACAAGTATCAGGGGCGTGAGCTAATAGTGTCAGTTGTGTGATTCTACGTGATTTTTGATAGCGATGAAGGTTTCATCGCTTAAGTAGTGCTCTATTTTACAGGCATCGCGTTCTGCAATATCTTCAGGCACACCAAGCCCGGTAAGAATGCAGGTCAAAAGCTGATGGCGTTCATAGATTTTTTCTGCAACTTCAAGGCCTTTTTCTGTCAGATAGATAAATCCGCTTTTTTCTACGGTAATATAGCCATCTTCCTTTAAAAGGCCCACAGCCCGGGAAACGCTGGGTTTTGAAACACTCATATACTCGGCAATATCAAGAGATCGTACTACAGGCAGTTTTTTTGACAGTACATGTATAGTTTCAAGATACATTTCACCTGATTCTAAAAGTGTCATACGCAATCTCCTTACCCGGCTGACAATAAGTCTGTCATATAAGCATGACACGGAATTGTCAAATTTTCAACAGCGCTTTCACAAGCTTGTTAGTACAACAAAACTTTATAAAATCCCAGATCACACCTACTATGTAATAGAGAGGTAATTATGGAAAACAAACCACGCAAATTTCCCCACCAGATTTTCAGAGGATTCATCGAAGTTCGGAGCTCCATTACCAGTAAAAAGATTTCTGTAAACGACAGAGATAAGATTCTTGAAATTCTGCAGCAGCAGTGTCCTGCCGCCGATGAAACCGACATAGACCCCGCTATCCGATACGCCACACGATAGCCCCTACGACAGGTGATAAAACAATGTGTTGTTTCATCATATTTTATGCAAAATCAACGCGTTGTTTTATTCACAATCTTTGTTTTTTGTCTTATAAAATAAGACTTTTATCTGCCGTTCCGTTTTTTCAGCATTGCATTGATGGCTGTAGCTTCACGGTAATCAAGCGAAAAAAACAGGACACTGACCATACCGTAAATTACAATAATCGTGCCTTCCATCAATGCAAAGGACGCAGCACTGTGAAAGTTAAACCAGTGCAGATGAATGCCAAACAGCAGAACCATGACATTGATGAAAATGAAATACAGACTGCGGAGAATCAGCATGACCACCTTGCCTACTGACCGTAATGCCAGCAGCGGGTAGTTCAGAATACCGGAAAAAAGTCCGATGAGCAGGATTGCCATAATATCATCAATGGTCATAACCATGTCTGTTTTGAATACTACTTTTACCAGTACCACAGTGACCAGCAGAATAAGGGTAGAAACTCTGGTGGCAATATTACACATGACAGAAAGGTTTTCCTTTGTGTTTTCTTTCATAATCCAAGAATCTCCTTTAACCGGTTCAGATAGTTCCGCGAAATCATTACCTTGTAGCCGTTCTGCAGCACTGCTTCAAAACGGCCGCCAAAAGCCGGAGTCAGACTGTTGATCTTATCCAGATTGACGATAACGGCCTTGTTGGCCCTGAAAAACACATCAGCCGGCAGTTCTTCTTCCAGCTGATACAGTTTTGACCTGGTTTCAAAGACGCTGTCTTCCGTATAGGCAAACACCTTGTCGTCAACCGATTCAAAATAAAAAATATCCGACTGCTCCAGAAGAACAATCTGGGAATCCTTATAAAACGACAGTTTTGATTTTCCAGCCTTAAACTGGTTCAAAAGCCGGGTAATATTTTCATCAAGGTAATCGCACTTTACGATAATCTCGTCTTCTGTTCCCGGCTCCTTTTCCAAAATCGTAATTTTCATGATTCCCTATTGTAACACTTTTCAGTTCGCTTCGGGCAGGGTACCATTCACTGCCATCACCCCACAATCAGGTTTCCGCTAAGATGCATATATAACGGGGTAAGATGCATGGCTCGCACTGCATGACACAATCGGCAGAAAAGTGTACACTGTGGCGTAACTCGCGTAAAAATTTTTTTACCTCACAGGAAGGATTATGAACAGAATAGAAGTTGGACAGGAAATCACTGCAGAAGTTGTCATGGTTACCAACGACACCGTATTTATTGATCTGAGTTCAAAATCAGA
This sequence comes from Treponemataceae bacterium, assembly GCA_045597345.1. GTDB lineage: Bacteria > Spirochaetota > Spirochaetia > Treponematales > Treponemataceae > Treponema_I. The sequence continues at coordinate 9,245 of JAZLJW010000167.1, read as the reverse complement.
AGGTGTTATTGATGCAGCTGAATTCGTAAACAAAGACGGTGAAATGACCGTAAAAGAAGGCGATAAAATCAAGGCTTTCTTTATTGGTGACAAACGTGGCGAAATGCGCTTTACCACCAGAATTGCCGGCGATAAAGCCGACACCAGCATGATTGAAAATGCGTACAAAAACAACATTCCGGTAGATGGAAAAGTTGAAAAAGAAATCAAAGGCGGATACGAAGTTCGTATCGGTGGCGCCCGCGCATTCTGTCCATTCAGCCAGATGGGTGGACGTACCAAAGATGAAAACGAAACCTACGTTGGTAAAGTACTGACATTCCGCATTATGGAATACAAAGAAAACGGACGCAACATTCTGGTTTCAAACCGTGCCATCATGCAGCAGGAACGCGAAAAGGCCATGGCCGATCTGGCAGCAAAACTGACTGTTGGTCAGATTGTTACCGGTACCGTAAAAAGCCTGCAGAGCTACGGAGCATTTGTTGACCTGAACGGTTTCCAGGCACTGCTGCCTATCTCAGAAGTAGCCCTGAAACGGGTAAATGACATTTCTGAATATCTGGAAGTTGGACAGGAAGTTACCTGTCAGATTATCCGCACTGACTGGGAAAAAGAACGTGTTTCACTTTCGCTGAAAGCCCTGATTGCTGACCCATGGGATACCATTGAAGACCGCCACGCAATCGGTGACAAATTTACCGGTAAAGTAAGCCGCGTTGCAGACTTTGGTCTGTTTGTAACCGTAGAAGAAGGTATTGATGGTCTGATGCACCAGAGCACCATGGATGTTGATGCTAAATCTAACCTGCGCAAACTGTTCAAAGCAGGTCAGGAAATTGCCGTAATCATCACCGGCATTGATGCAGAAAACAAACGCATCTCTCTGGCTCCTGCAGAAGCAAAGAAAGAAGAAGATGATGCATCTGATTTTCTGAACAATCAGAAGGATGATGGTGATACCTACAATCCTTTTGCCGCCCTGCTGAAAAAATAAGCTGATGCTGAAACAAGTTCAGCATGACATGCGTCGTTCAGCATGACGAGGAATTGTCATCCTGAGCTTGACTCAGGATCTGAAAAAGGGATGTCCATATCCGGACATCCCTTTTTTATTACTGCTGGCTGACAAATTCAATGTCGCGCAGGGTTTTTGAAATACTCTGCATGTTGACTGCCGTGTCGTTGATGGTTGCCGTCATGCCGGCAAAACTTTCAATACTGGCTGAAATCTGCCGAAGCGTAATGACAATCTGAGCAAAGCTGGCAGACTGCTGTCCCACAATTCCACTAATCTCATTAGACTGTTCAGCCGTAATATCTGCAAGACTTTTTATGCTGTTAAACTGTTCCTGCAGCCGGCTAATCAGTTCAGATTCTTCACCAATGGTTTCGGTACCCCGACGCGAGGTAGAAATAAGACGATTTGCGGCATCCTGAATGGTATCAATGTATTCCTTGATTTCCGTAATGCTGTTCATAGTACTGCCGGCAAGCCGCCGGATTTCTGTTGCAACAATATGAAAACTCTGTCCTTCATCACCTGCAGAAACTGCTTCAAGCTCAGCGTTAAAAGCAATAATACGAGTCTGATCAGCAATGTCATTGATAATTGAAACTACCTGCCCGATATTTTCAACCTGTTTTTCCAACTCCTGAATACCGGAAATAATATCTCCATTGGCAGCATCAATTTCTTTCATCTGACTGGCAATATTATCCAGAACTGCAAAACTGTCAGTAACTGACTGATATGTATCTTCCGCTCCGCCAGATACGGTTTCGATGGTATTGGCAATGTTCTGGGTTAATGCTGATGAATCTTCCATAGTTGTCAGGATTTCCTTTACGGAGGCACTCTGTTCCAGTGACGTTGAAGAAAGCTGACCTGAAATAACCGAAAGTGAATCTGTGGTATGCAGTACTTTTTCTGCAACATCATCAGCAGTAGTCAAAAGGACATTGAATTTGGCAACTACATTATTCAATAACCAGATGTTGTACTGCATACGGTTGCTGATTGCCGTGTCGATATACTGATTTGCATCACCAGTTTTCAGGGAATGCATCAGAGATTCTCCCAAAGCCTTGTTGTTCTGGGTAACAGCAGTAAAATACTTATACACAAGCAAAAGACAAAGAATAAGATTAATTACTTCCACAACAGCTATTTTGGTTATCTGTTCAGCAGCAGATGGTATATGGCCATTTAATTGAAAGTATCCTTCAAACAGAACAATACATACCAGGACCATTGAATACAGCACAGGAATAATAAGGAACAGCACCATGCGGGTGTTCATACTCAACCCGAAGTGTTTTTTTGTCTGCACATATTCAGCATCAATTCCTTGGGCAACCAATTGCTGCGCCATGGGTTCGCAAATGCGTTCAGAATAATCAAGAGCCAGCAGACCTGCAAAATACGATCCAAAAATACAGGCGATGAATGACACCATGTCAGTTTCAGCACTTAATCCCATCTGAGGAACAAGATAGTAGCCTAATGCCATCAAAACTGCACAGACAAAGAAGTACAAGAAAGTCTGTATTCCCTTTTTATAGGGGAACGCCATTATTGAAACAAACAGCTGAGTACGCTCCTTGTAATCCTCTATACCCCGTTCCTGCCATTCTGTTATGCGTTCAGTCAGTTTTTTTGTCAGAATACCATTGGTCAATGGACTGAACACAAATTCAGCAAACAGTACGATTCCCCCTACAATGAGGATTGCCCAAGGTAATTGCTCCAACCGCATGGTGATAATGATAGCAGCATAGGAAAAAACAAGGGTAGCAGAAACCAGATTTGGCACCACACCTGCCTTCATGATTCGTTTATCAAACGGCAAAGTATCGTTCATTACTGTTTTTCCCCCTCTTTGATAATAGTTGCCAGGTCATTGGCATTCTTTTGAAGTACAAAGGCCGTATCCAGAATGGTATGGGTTGATGATGAAAAGCTTTCAATACTGCGGCTTATCTGGTGCAGTGTAAGTACAATCTGCTTGAATGCCTCTGTTTCCTGACTGATTCTGCTTTGAATTTCGCCGGAACTGGCAGCAGTTGACTGCGCAGAAACATCGATAGCGGTCAGAGCAGATTCCAGCGAGTGAACCAGTGAAATACCCTCTCCAATTTTGTGAGCACTGACTTCTGTGCTTTTCAGCAGCATATCTGTAGCATCCTGTATATGATTTATCCGTTCCCTGATTTCTTTAGTACTGTCTACCGTACCATTGGCAAGTCGTCGGATCTCATTTGCAACATTCTTAAAATTGCGGCCTTTTTCATGCAGGTTTGTTGCTTCAAGTTCAGCATTGAATGCAATGATTTTTGTATTGTCAGCAATGCTGTTGATTATTGAAATGATGTCCCAAATGCTTGCTATCTTCAGATTAACATCCTGAATACCATGCACCATATCTGCATTGGTCTTTGAAAGAGAATTCATTTTCTGCAGATTTTCATCCAGCAGGTGGACTCCATCCCTAACCGTTTGAGCGGTCCGCTCAGCAACTTCAAATACCTGTCCTATTTTTGTTTCAACATCCTGAGCAAGCTTGTCAGCTTCTTCCATTGTCGAAACAATTTCATTGGTTGCCGTTGACTGTTCCACTGCCGTTGATTCAGTTTCGCTTGAAACCTTAACTAATCCCATAGAAGATGAGTCAATTTCCAGACCAGTTGCAATTGCTTTGTCCAGAACGCGCTGCAGGTAAGCAATCATTTCGTTTGCAAGAAACTGATTATATGAAATTTCATCATGCAAATCAGTGTCTATGGCAACACTTGTCCCGGCACTTTTCTTCATTGACTCCAATGCGCCACTCATCTTCACACTGCTCTTGTTAATCTGATGATTAAAGAGAATAGTGAGTACTGTATAACAGAGAGAACACAGACAGGTAACAGAAATGATACGCATTTTCTGAGTCCGGGGGTCCGGCCATTGCGATCCTAATTTCAACGGAAGGTATCCAATAATTACAATGTACACACAGATGATACCCATAAGGATTATGGGAGTAACCAAAAAAATCAGACTTTGTGCATTCAGACTTCTTCCAAAGAACTTCTTCTCATACACGAATTCCCTGTTTATTCCCTTCTGCGCAATAGTAAACAAGTCTGGCGTAATCATAATTCTGGTATACATAAACGCGATGCAGGCATTCATGAAAGCCCCAAAGATTGTTGACAGGAATGACAGAACAGCAACATTAACGTTTAATTTGAGTACAATCAGATAAACCAGAAAAAACAGAATGGCACCGGTAAAATAAAAACCGAATACCAGAAGTGCATACATAAGAGGTACACTGCTGATATCTTCAAATAATCCCGTCCGCTCTTTTTCAGTTGATTCCCGAGTGTAAAAAAGCTGCAGCCGACGGGAACGTGAAGAAAAAAGCAAATGAATAAGTAACGGAGAGAAAACAAATTCCATAATCAAAACCATAGGAATAATGAAGGTCATAGCACTACGCCATATATATGACCTTATTTGAGCTGCCATTATTGAAAAGGCGAAAATTACTGCTGCTGAAAGAAGGTTTGGAACCAAACTCCAGATATTTATTCTTGCTTCAAGTGATACCTTTTTCTTTTTCTTACCTTCCATATGTTATTCCTCTGCATTCATAACTGCATGTACTTTCCGAGCAATATCGATTTCATTATTGATACTATCTGTATACGATTCCAGAAAACCATAAATCCTCTGCAATTTTTTCTGCAGCTGGGTTACCTGAACTGAAAAATCCTCTACCGTTATTTTGACCGACTCTGAAAGACTGGCGCTTTCGCTGGCACTGTCTTCCATGTATTTCAGCGTTGTCGTCAACTTTTCTGCCGTTTCAGATCCAGTCTCAATAAAACCGGTTCCTGATTTTCCCTGATCCAGGAGGGAAATACTGCCTTCCTGGATTTTTTTAATATCAGCCCGAATTTTTCCCGTTAATGACAGAACCTGATCTGTCAACGACCGTATAGCATAGGCAACATTCTTAAACTGCTCCTTATTTCGGGCAATTTTTTCAGCTTCCAGTTCAGCATTGAATGCAATAATTTTCGTCTGGTCTGCAATACTGTCAATTAAATCAACAATTTCCCAGATACCACCAATTTTGTTGCTCAGTGACTGAATTCCACCTGTTGCTGTCCGGTTCGAGATGGCAATTTCCTTCATTTTCTGAATATTCAACTGCAGCGCCTTTTCGCTGACATTCACTGTTTCTGCAGTTTTTTTTGCGACCTGTCTGGATTCTTTTACCTGCGTATGTACGGCTTCATTGTGCTGTGCATACTCGTCAAGTATCTGTAAGGCACGCTGTACCGCCTCTTTTTCCTGTTTCAGCAGTTCTTCTATCCGAGGATACAAAGTCAGCAGTTCTTTCTGCTTAGTAAGATACTGCACGTTTTTCTGATCAAGACTTTTCTGTTCTGCCGTTGTCTTACGGTGTATTCCGTTTACCAGCTGTGCGGTATACGCAATCTCCGTTGCCGAATCCAGATTGGAACCGGTATATTCTTCACCATTCTGTACTTTGTGAATAACTGTTTCTATCTGACGGCCGATTTTCTTGATGTACAGGAAATAGTTCATTGAATTTACGATAACCATCAGAGCACACATGGCAGAAAGAATGGCAAGCCGCACAGGCAGATTAAACATATGCAATTCAAGGTCTTCAATAATCATCAGCCAGATAAGCAGAAACGAGACAACTATGGGAAAAAGTGAGTAGATGACAAAGTGATTATCCAGTGAAAGTCCTATAAAATTACGTTTTTTGAATTCATTTACTTTTTCAAGAACTGCTTCACCATGAATAGTTCTCAATTCCTGAATGGCTTTTGTCGAAATATCGTATCCTACCATCAGACCTTCAACGGCTATCATGACCGATATGACAAACCAGACAGCCATAGGGATATATAATGCAGGGCCGTGTAATCCGTACAGAAGCACAAAACAGCTGAAACAAATAATTGAATACAAGCAGGAAAGCAGAAATACTTCCACACCTTTCTGAAGGGGAAGATTTAAAAACTGCTGTATCTGGCGGTCCAAGGATTCATCTGCACCGTCAAATTGATGACAGACCAGAGTGTTCGAAAACCTGCCTGTTATCACCAAAGTGAATACCAGAGCACCGATAATAACCGCCCATAGGGAATAGGCATCGATTCCCTTAACCACCAGAAACAGGCGGGCAACAGCTGCTGTTTCAAAACCAAGAACCAGAGTATTTACTGCGGATTTGGTATACAGCCGTTTCTTCAGATAGTCAGGATTGAGAAGTGACTTCTCCCCATTCTTTTCAGTCATGGGTTTCCTCCTGAACAAGCAATTGGCAGATAGCCGTAACAGATCCGATATTTTCCATTTCTTTTATAAACCTGGTATAACTGCTCGTATATTGAGAAAAGGCCTCCAGGAGTTTCTGATGCATTTCTGCCTCCTGCTGGATATACTCACCGATTTTTACATAGCTTTCATCAGTAACCTTACCCGAAAGTGCCAGTGCTTCAAAACTGTCTTCCACCTGAGAGAACAATTCACTTTCTTCCCGGATTTTTTCCGTACCACCTTCACTGGTAATAATCAGGTTATCAGTTGAGTGTTGGATATCAGTAATACGGTTACGTATTTCACGGGTCGATTCCGTAATAGATGCTGCCAGACGTCTTATTTCCGCTGCAATAATGTGGAAGTTTTCAGCATTTTCACCCGTTGCCGTCGATTCTATTTCTGTATTGAAGGCAATAGTCCGGTTTTTTTCTGCTATATCATCAATAACGCTGATATACTGCCACACAGAATCCATCTGGTCACTGACCCGTTTGATTCCTGTAATGGTTTCGATATTACCCTGAGAAATTGCTTCCAGGTGGCTGGTATTTTCCATCAGCAGGAGTCGTCCCTGTTCAATCGATGAAAGTATTTTGTTACCTATGACATCTGAGTTCTTCTGTTGCTGCTGCAGTTTTTGAAAAGTCGACTGAATCTGCTCAACCAGCTGAATCTGTGCTTCAACGTCTGCAGATTCTTTTGAATACTTCTGTATGCTGTCCCGGTGAACCATGGCTAAAACATCCAGAGATTCCGTAAGGTTCTTCAGTACAAGGCTGCTGTGAACCCGCCGTTCCTGCAGCGTTACAATCAGTTCATTAATGCAGTAAAACGTATAGGATAGCTCTGTCCCCAAATCTACCGGCAGCTGCAGTACGGAATCTACATTCCCCTGCAGAACTGTTTCCAGAATGTTATTTACGTCAGCAACTTCCTTTACCGTATGGTTTTTCAACGCACTAGCTACAACCGTACATTGCAGCAGAGAAACAAGCACGAGTACCGTGCCGCTGAAAATGAACAAGCTTTTTGTACTTCCATCGGTCGGATAATTCAGGATGCTGTACAGAATGATAATCAGCGCAGTGCAGATAATGGGTAATGCAATATGATAGAATACGCGTACAGAGATTTTCATTCCAAAACACTGGTATTTATGAACCAATGCATCATCAATACCCATCCGCATGAGAGTCTGGCATTCTGCCGTGCAAATTGATTCTTCCCGGGTATAAACCATCAAAGAGGAAAAAAAGCTTGCAAAAAAATAGGGAAGCAATAGCGCAATCGCTCGAAACAAATCCATAAAAAGGAAAAAGTGATAGCAGGTACATAACGCTCCTGCAACGAGCAACATCCAGAAAACCATAGTAACGCAGAGCTTAATCGGCAGACTCATGATTTTCATGGCAAGCCGGGTGCGTCTTCCTTCATCCAACTGTTCTTTTTCTGTCAGTTCTGCCGTTATAGTACGGGAAAACAAACCATAGGTATAGGGAAGGCAAAGGAAATTAACGATGAAAAACACTGATATACTTATGCCTTTCGTGATAATGATAGTCAAAAAAGAGGCAGAAATCATACCCGGCTGAACAAACAGAATTGTATAAATGAGGAACAGCGCCAGTGCGGCCAGTGCCGGCTTATGACAAGCGTCCACTATCTGCTGCGAAAAGTTTTTTTCCTTATCAAGCATGTATGCCATTACAAAATCCTTCAATAATCCCTGTTATTTGGTAGACAGCTTAATGGAACCATCCCAGTCATCCGGAGGATTCTCAATGAACTCTTCACACCGGCCTAACATAACCACAGCAGCCTTATCAGCAGGATTTCTATCGTGCGCTTCACAGAAGTACCGTTCTGCCGTGGTAAAATTACCCATAGTATACTGATGCAGTCCCTTGGCATAACTTTCCAGCCACTGCGAATCACCTCTGCTGATGGTATCGTCAACCTGCAAACCATACACTGGTACTGCAACCGATTTTCCTTTTACCCGAACATTATCCAGATGGCGGACTGTCTGGCCGTCACGCAGATCAGATTTCACCGTATCCGTAATGATGATAGGTTCACCATACAATTTTGTCAGCCCTTCAACCCGGGATGAGATGTTTACACTGTCTCCAATGACTGTGTACTCTTTCTTGTCATCACTGCCGATTGATCCGACAATTGCTTCACCGTAGTGAATACCAGTACCAATGGCAAAATCCAAGCCTTCTGGTAACTGCAGCGTTATGGGTATGTTTTTCAATGTCTGATGCATTTCTATGGCAGCATTGGCTGCACGGTTTGCATTATCCGGATAACTTTCCGGAGCCCCGAACAAAGCCATGATGCAATCGCCCATAAATTTGTCGATTATTCCGCCATGTTTTTTGATGATGGCACCCATAACTGCAAAAAAACTATTCAAAAATGCCACAACATCTTCCGGTTTGTTTACCTCTGAGATAGGGGTAAAATTCCGTATATCAGTCAGCATGACAGCGACTTTGCGTTTTTCACCAACTGACTGCTGAGTTTCAAACCCACCGGAAATAACATCCTCTATGATTGAATCCGGAACAAACCGGCTGAAAGCGCGCCGCATATTTGCTTCTGCGGTGCAGGCCTTTTGGTACGCCAGCGTCTGTACAAGCAGTTTTTCGTACACCGATATAAGAGTCTGCAAACGCTGCGTGTTGCGGGAACGGAAAATGTTTTCTGTAAAACTGCCGATATGCAGTGAAAAAACAAGGTTTTCCGCAGGATTTGCCGGGAATGATTCATAACATCGTATTACATCGAACTGTCCGTGGGTATAAAACGTTCCCTGGTCCGCACGGGCTTTGTCCCAGGGGAATTTAGCAATACCCAGGGCCTTTTTTTCTGCATCAGA
>JAZLJW010000166.1:0-3833 GCA_045597345.1 Treponemataceae bacterium | reverse complement strand
AGAATACCCGTCTTATGCCGTTTTTGCGGGGCCAGCAGATTTTCGTCTGGGATGCAGCAGTACAGCAGAAAATGCTTACAAAAACGTTTGGCACCGGTGTTGAATTCAATGTCCTTGATCTTCGCCCTCAGGCTGCTTCCATCATGCCATCACTCTCAGATCTTTCGTTACTGAGACTTAAGGCCATGTCGCGCATTGCCTTGTATGATGATTCCGGTCTGGAATCCACGGAAATTGATGCCTTTTACAATATCTATGTCACCTTCATTCAGAAAAAGACCAGTACTCCAAACAGCGTGCTGAAAGATGACCTTGACCTTCAGCTGGTAGCCCTTGCTGCCCTTGCAGACATTATGCCCATGAAAAACGAAAACAGGATTCTGGTACGTCAGGGTGTTGCATCAATTAACCGGGGTACCATACGGCCTGGGCTTATGGAAATCTGTAACAAGCAGGGGCTTTTAGGCAAGCGTATCAGAGCAACTGATTTGAGCTGGTCCATAACACCAGTTCTTAACAGCGCCGGCCGCCTTGGAGAACCGGAAGCAGCACTGAATCTGCTCATTGAAAAAGATCCCGGTGAACGTGAAAAGCTTGCCTGCCGCATAATGGAAATGAACCGAACCCGAAAGGAACTGGGAGCTGAAGCACAGTCCATCGCCGATCACATTGCATGGGAAAGTTTACCGCACTACAGCAACAATTTAGCAGTTGTCGTTGATGAGCGCATAAACCGCGGCGTAACAGGCATTGTTGCAAACCGTATTGCACAGACTTTGAAAGTACCTGCCATGGTCATTACCTACACCAGCGAAACCGAAGCCGCAGGCTCTATCAGAAGTGCCCGGGGATATGACGTATGCAGTCTGCTTAATGCCAATGGGGATCTTTTTACTCACCATGGCGGCCACGACTTTGCCGGTGGATTTGGTCTTGATAGTGATAAAATACCGGAACTGCTGAAACGTCTGGAACTGTACGCCCCTGCCATTGAGTTCCCGGAAGAAGCAGATAAACCCATTGCTATTGACGCCGAATTACCGGAACAGTATCTGACACAGGATATGCTGAAAATTGTAGACCGTTTTGAACCCTATGGCCCGGAAAACCCTCCGCTTACATTCTTAAGCCGAAACCTGCCCCTGATGCAGGCTGACGTTATTGGTAAAGTTGAAAAAGTACACCTGAAACTGACTTTCAACTGCGGCCGCAATAAATGGCCGGCTTTGTGGTGGAACAGCAGTGAGCATTTGAAACGTGATTTTGATGTCCGTGACCGTCTTGATGTGGTATATCAGATTACCAGAAATACCTTTAACGGCATTGAAACCCCGCAAATGGAAGTAACTATTGCTGAAAAATCAAAATAATTTCACCGGCAAATTTCAAACTCTGCCGATACTTGAAGTATGTATTCACGTATCGGCAATTTTTTTTATATATCTCTTCTTATCACGGCAGTATGCCTGGTATCGTTAATCGGTTGTCTGGCAAAAGAAGTTCCCCTTACAGATTCTGAATACAGTTTTGAAGTTGCGTATAGTGAGAAAATATGTCCTGGAGATTCCGTATACATTTCCATTACGTATAACGGTTATCATAATCAGATGGTGCCTGAAAATGCAGAATTGGTTCTGTACCGCATTGATCCTGCAGAAGATGATTCCAGTACTATGACACGTCTGGACTCCACACTGATGTATGCAGTACGGCAGAATCCTCCGGTTCTGTTTGCGCAGCTGCCCACAAATACCTGGCTGTCCCCGGGTGCATATGCCATTGAGGTTACGTACTCAGACCATTCTGACGAATCGCAACGGTTTACACTTCCTGTAACCTGTCTGGAAAAAGAATTTGTCAGTGAAACCTTATATCTGGATGCAAAAAATACTGCCATAAAGACCGATAACTCAAAACAGCGTGCAGCTCAGATTGACCGTTTGAATGAAGTTCTTTTCACCACGGATTATACAGCAATCTACTATGACGGATCTTTTATAGAACCGTGTGAATCACGCCGGTATACCAGTTTCTTCGGCGACCGCCGGGTATACCAGTACAATACTGGCAGCAAATCTACCAGCCTGCACTATGGCGTTGATTACGGAGTACCAGTGGGAACACCGGTATGGGCCTGCGGAGCCGGAAAGGTAGTTCTGGCTGAATACCGGAACAGTACGGGATGGAGTGTAGTCATTGAACATCTGCCGGGACTGTACAGCCTGTACTATCACATGGACAGTTTCAATGTAGAAGAAGGCCAGATGGTCCGGAAAGGTGAGGAAATAGGAAGGTCCGGCTGCACGGGACTTGCCACCGGACCTCATTTACACTGGGAATTGCGGCTTTTTGGAGAAGCCATCAATCCCCATTTTCTGGTTGAACATCAGTTGTTCTGACAGTTTGGACCTTATTTTACCAGTGCGTGATATTCCTGCAGTGATTTAACACCGCCTTCACCACCGTTACCGTTTTTAACGGCTGCAATACCCTGCACAGCGGCAACAGCTCCTGCAAGAGTTGTAATGTAACTTACCTTGTACTTGAGACAAGCCTTGCGGATAGTCTTGCGGTCTTCAGCATAGTTGCGTTTTGCCTTCGGTGTATTGATTACCAGGCATACTTCCTTGTTCATGATCATATCAACAACGTCAGGACGTCCTGCACCAATCTTGTTTACTACATCACATTTGATTCCGTGGGTGTTGTAGAAATCTGCAGTTCCCTGGGTAGCTACCAGCGTAAAGCCCAGTTCCTTCAGAGTCTTACCGATCATGAGAACCTGATCCTTCTGGTTTTCTTTATCACTGAGCGAAAGGAGTACTTTCTTGTTCTCCCAGGCAGCAGGTGCATGAGGCAGTTCTGAACCGGAAGCTTCCTGTGATTTGTAGAATGCCAGAGGGAATCCTTCTGCCATACCAAGAACTTCACCGGTAGAACGCATTTCCGGTCCCAGAATCGGGTCAACACCAGGGAAACGGCTCCATGGCAGAACAGCTTCTTTTGCTCCGTGGTATGGAATAACCTTATCTTTCAGGTTCAGGCTTTCGATGGTTTCACCAAGCATCAGTCTGGTTGCCAGACGAGCCATCTGAGTATTACATACCTTTGATACCAGTGGAACAGTACGGCTGGCGCGGGGGTTGGCTTCAATTACGTATACCTTGCCGTTTTCAATGGCATACTGCATGTTCATAAGGCCACATACCTTGAGGGCTGATGCAATTTTGGTAGTGTATTCTTTAATAGTAGCCAGATTTTCTTCCGGAATGGAAACCGGAGGAATAACACAGGCAGAGTCACCGGAGTGAATACCGGCAAGCTCAACATGTTCCATTACGGAAGGAATGTATACATTGGTACCGTCTGCCAGTGCATCAGATTCGCATTCAAGAGCATTTTTCAGGAAGCGGTCAATCAAGAGCGGACGGTCAGGAGTTACACCGACAGCCTTTGCAACATATTCGCGCAGGGTGTTTTCGTCGTAGATAACTTCCATACCGCGTCCACCCAATACGAATGAAGGACGGATCATGATAGGATAGCCGATTTTGTCAGCCAGATCTTTAGCTTCTTCAAAGTTTACAGCCATGCCGCTTTCCGGCATCGGGATACCCAGATTATCCATCATATGGCGGAAAATATCACGGTCTTCTGCAGCATCAATGGAATCAATGGAAGTACCCAGTACTTTTACGCCGTTTTCTTCCAATTCGCGGGCAATGTTCAGCGGAGTCTGGCCACCAAACTGTACGATAACGCCCATTGGTTTTTCTTTTTCATAAATCTGCAGAACATCTTCGGTGGTAACCGGTTCAAAGTACAGTTTGTCA
>JAZLJW010000165.1:0-2693 GCA_045597345.1 Treponemataceae bacterium | reverse complement strand
CGGCAACAATAACAGTGAATACTACAGCGCGGGCCTGACCGACACCTTCAAATCCGTTTCGTCCATAGAACGTATTGTAAATATTCAATGCAAGGAGCTCTGTCTGTTTTGCAGGTGCACCTGCAGTTAATGCCAGGTTCTGGTCAAACAGCTTAAAGCCGTTTGTTACGGTCATAAAGAGACATATGGTAATAGAAGGCATAACCGATGGAATGATGATTTTGAAAAGAGTGGTGAAACCGTTTGCCCCATCGATGGCAGCAGCTTCAAGCATATCAGTAGAGACATTCTGGATAGCAGCAACGTAAATAACCATCATATATCCAACGTTCTGCCAGTTCATCAGAACTACCAGACCCCAAAAACCAAAACGGGCATCACTTACGATGGTCTGTCCATATTTTACCAGAATACCATTGATGATAACCTGCCAGATCCAACCTAAAACGATACCACCAATCAGGTTAGGCATAAAGAAAACAGTTCTGAACACGTTGGTACCTTTGATTCCCCGTGTGAGCATCAGGGCAAGACCAAAGGAGAATACATTAATAGTGATGACAGTTACGATAGTGAACTGCGTAGTAAGCCACAGTGATTTCACGAACTGCCCGTTATCAATGGTAAATGATTTAATGTAATTATCGATTCCTACCCATTTCGCGTTGGTTACGTTAGTAAAATCGCAGAATGAGAGATACACGCCCATAATCATTGGTACCAGGAAAGCCAGAATAAAGCAGAGAATTCCCGGCAGAGCAAACAGGGCAAAATACTTGCGCAATGTCTTTTCCATAAAAATCGTTACTCCATAAAAAAAGCTGCTCCGAAGACTCATTCCAAAGTTCATCAAGTGGAGCAGCTTTTTCAATTATCAGTGCGTGTTACTTATTTTGCAATAGCGCGTTCTGATTTCCAAACATCTTTAGCCAGTTTTTCAACGTCTGCCCAAGATGCTTTTCCTTCAAAGTACTGCAGCATTGCATCACCAAACTGGTTTTTCCATTCTTCTGATGGAATACCATTAAAGGTCCATTCTACAGAAGTAACACCAGGTTTGGTCATCCAGATTGCTACCTGCTGAGACAGTGGGTCAGCTGGCAGTTCGTTTTCTGCAAAACTGTTGAATGGAGTGATGAACAGAAGCTGTTCAGAAACAATTTTTTTACCGGTTGCTGAGCTGAACAGCCAGGTCAGGAATACATCTGCGCCTTTCTGAGCTTCAGCTGATGCTTTTTTGTTGATACACAGGTAGTTTTCAGTACCTACACACAGACCCTGATTTTCTTCACCAGCTACACCAGTGTAAATTGGCAGGAATTTAATATCTGCAGCAGCAACTTTGTTACCAGGAACACCCATAATCTGAGCAGCTGCCCAGTTACCGTTCTGTACGAATGCGCACTGACCCAGTGCGAATTCTGCCATAGAATCATCTACTGATTTTGAACCCAGCAGCGTTTTAGGAGTGGTTGAGTAAGTGGTGTACAGATCCATCAGGTTTTTGAAGTTTTCGCTGTAAGTGAAATTGATTTCATCAGCAGCAAGAGCAGCCAAACCGGTAGTAGTATCTCCGCCTTTGAATTCGTAGTACAGAGGCATATTTACTGCATGAGTCTGCCATCTCCACTGGTTACCAGCTGACATAGAAGTAGAAGCGAAAGCACCTTTGATACCCAGATCAGCAGCTTTAGCCTGCATATCAGCAGCTACAGCTTTGAGTGTTTCGAATGAGCGGATGTCCTCAGCAGATTTGATTACTGCACCAGGAAGAGCACAGTATGCGCGTACGACAGCATCGTTATAAATGATACCATAACCTTCTACAGCGTAAGGAATGGCAGCAACGTGACCATCAAGTTTCAGGGCCATTGATTTATCGCCCAGCAGCTGATAGAAACTGGTGTTATCCAGATTAGCAGCTTCTTCTTTGCTGTTAGAAAGACCTACAGGACCATTGGTCTGGAAGATTACTGGTGGGTTATTTTTAGCCTGTTCTGATTTCAGAGTAGTTTCATATCCACCTGAAGCAGCAGTTACTACTTTCAGGGTATAGCCAGGATTTTCTTTTGCAAATGCAGGTGCAACAACTTCTTCATATACGTCTGCAATTTCTGGTTTGAAGTTAAGGAAGTACACTTCAACAGCTTTTTCTTTGCTACCGCCGGCAAATGCCATTGAAGCAACAAGAGCGAGAGCAAGTACTGCACTCAAAGTCTTTTTCATTTGGTTCTCCTTTTGTAGTTACCGGGTATCGTAATTTTTTACCGGTAATCTGTTTATATTTCGATACTAAACCGTTTTACTTATACCGTCAAGTTTAAATTTTCAACTTTTTCGAAAAAATTAATCGGTTTAGTAAAACAGTTTACTAAACAAAATGTGTATTTTTATGCAAAACCTACATAAATACAGCAGCGTTGTATACTTCAAAAATCTACCGGCGTACAGGGGAAGCGCAAAAATTGATGAAGCCCGGAACGATAGTTTCCTTACCGGGCTTCATCAATAGTGACGATATTGACGGTCATGTACCATGACCTTACAGCGTTTTTGCAGTTCCCCTGTACGCCGGTAGATTTGTGCGGATAAACCGCAAAAAAAAGCCCGCTGAACGTGAAGCTCAACGGGCTAAAACTCTCTCTCGGTTTATGATGATACTCATCAACCTTCAATTGACTTAACATTCTCCG